>CAJXHW010000180.1 GCA_913054565.1 uncultured Kordia sp.
TTAAAAACCTCTCACTTTTGGGAGGTTTTTTTTATATATAAAAGGCAAAATACGTACTTTTGCCATTCTAAAAAATAATTAACAATGTTACAAGTCCAGTTTATTAAAGAAAATACCGAATTAATTATTGAGCGTTTAAAAAAAAGAAATTTTGATGCCGCTCCAATTTTAAAAGAGGTTATAGCTTTAGACGATAAAAGAAGAAGCACACAAGTGTTGTTTGATGATACTCAGGCTGAATCAAATAAATTGTCAAAAGAAATTGGAATGTTGTTTAAAAATGGAGAAACTCAAAAAGCCAATCTTTTAAAAGAAAAAACAGTACAACTCAAAGAAAAAACAAAGGCGCTGTCAGAAGTAGTTAATGATACTCAAAAAGCATTAAATGATTTGTTGTACACTATTCCAAATGTTCCACATGAGTTGGTTAAACCAGGTAATAGTGATGCTGATAATGAAGAGGTTTTTGCGGCTGGTGATGTGCCAAACTTACATGATGGGGCATTACCACATTGGGAGTTGGCTAAAAAATATGATATCATTGATTTTGAATTAGGAAATAAAATTTCTGGAGCTGGTTTTCCAGTATATAAAGGAAAAGGAGCACGTTTACAACGCGCATTAATTTCGTACTTTTTAGATAAAAATGTAGAGGCAGGGTATACAGAAGTACAGGTACCTCATTTAGTAAATGAAGCTTCTGCAACTGCAACTGGTCAATTACCTGATAAAGAAGGACAAATGTATCATGACGCACAAGATAATTTGTATTTGATTCCTACAGGAGAGGTGCCGGTAACAAATATTTTACGTGATGAATTAATTTCTGAAAAAGATTTTCCTATTTGCTATACAGCATATACACCTTGCTTTAGAAGAGAGGCGGGTAGTTATGGAGCGCATGTTAGAGGGTTAAATAGATTGCATCAATTTGATAAAGTTGAAATAGTTCGTTTTGAGCACCCAGAAAAATCATATGATGCTTTAGAAGGTATGGTTGATCATGTAAAAGGTATTTTAGCAGATTTAAAACTTCCATATAGAATTTTGCGTTTGTGTGGTGGTGATACTGGTTTTGTAGCTGCAATGACATATGATTTCGAGCTGTTTTCTACAGCTCAAGACAGATGGTTGGAGATTAGCTCGGTATCTAATTTTGAAAATTACCAAGCAAACAGATTAAAATTACGCTATAAAGATGCTAATAATAAAAAATATTTAGCACATACATTAAATGGTAGTGCTTTGGCTTTGCCAAGAGTATTAGCAGGTATATTAGAAAATTATCAAACGCCAGAGGGTATTGAAATCCCAGAGTGTTTGGTAAAATATACTGGATTTGATATCATAAACTAAAATCTTAAAATGACACTAAAAAGCATGCTTGTATTAGCGTGCTTTTTTTTGCTACTTTTAAACATGTTTCAAAACGAAATTTTCAATATAACAACAAAACAAGAGTTTAATTCTTTAGCACTAAAAGTGTTTAAGTATCAATTCGAAAATAACAAAGTGTATAGGTCATTTTGTGATTTGTTGTATAGGCACCCAAGCGATGTTAAAGCAATTTCTGATATACCTTTTTTGCCTATTGAATTTTTTAAAAATAAAACTGTTTTGTCATCTAATGAGGAGGTGAAACAGATTTTTACAAGCTCAGGAACTACAGGTAAAGCTACTAGTAAACACCATGTTACGAATACCTCTATATACGAAAAAAGCTACATGAAAGGATTTGAGTATTTTTATGGGCCTATTGAAGATTTTGTGGTATTGGCGTTATTACCGTCTTATTTAGAGCGTGAAGGATCGTCTTTAATTTATATGGTTGAAGATTTGATAATAAAGTCAAACCATGTTGACAGTGGTTTTTATTTGGATAACCTAGATGATTTAAGGGAAAAACTTATAGCACTTGATCAAGCAGGTCAAAAGGTCTTGCTTATTGGTGTGTCTTTTGCGTTATTAGATTTAATTGAATTGCACCAGTTTCATTTAAACCATACTATTGTTATGGAAACCGGAGGGATGAAAGGACGACGAAAAGAATTGATTAGAGCAGAATTACATCAGGTGTTAAAAAAAGGATTTGGAGTTTCTGAAATTCATTCGGAATATGGAATGACTGAGCTGTTATCTCAAGCTTACTCTAAAGGTAACGGTATTTTTAATTGCCCACCTTGGATGAAAGTTGTAACGCGAGATACGGAAGACCCTTTAAGTATTCAAGACTTGGGAAAAACAGGAGGTTTGAACATCATTGATTTGGCAAATGTTAACTCCTGTGCCTTCATTGCAACACAAGATTTGGGGAAAAAAACTTTAACGGGACAATTTGAAGTTATTGGTCGGTTTGATAATTCAGACGTGAGAGGGTGTAACTTACTGGTGTTGTGATTGTTAAAAAATGTTAAAGTTTTGATTGTGATGTAATATAATTGAAAATATTACGTCTATTAGTATGTGAAAAGGAATACTTTTTTTCATAAAGTTAGTTAGTTTAAAAGCTCAAAGCATTTTTTGTTTTGGGCTTTTTTTATTGATAAATAAAGCATTTATTTGTCTATATTTGAAATAATAACTTAAGATAAAAACGATATGAAAATTTGCTTTTTAATGTACCCATGGGATACTATTGTGCCTGAAAAGGACAGTACATTAACTTTAATTCATGAATGTGTGAAAAGGGGACATATGGTAGTTGTTGCAACACCAGAGAACTTGACAATACGTAACAGTATTGCTTATGGTTTCTGTAAAGTGATTTCAGTAAAAGATACAGTCTCTAGATCAATAAAATCATTTTATAAAACAGCAATTGTACGAGAAAAAATGTTGCCTTTAGCTGGTTTTGATGTTGTTTTTATGAGAGCTAATCCGCCATTAGATCCAATAGCACTAAACTTTCTAGATTCTATTAAAGAAGATGTTTTTGTGGTTAACAGTGTTGAAGGATTACGTGAAGCTAATAATAAATTATACACAGCAGTATTTGATGATCCTAATAATGAAATCATCCCTGCAACTCATGTGTCAAAAAACAAAGAATATTTAAAGAAAACAATTAGAGAGTCTGAAAGTGAGAAAATGATCATGAAGCCATTAAATGGCTATGGGGGCTCAGGGGTTATTATGCTAGAAAAAAGCGCCCGATCTAATATTAACTCGTTGTTAGACTTTTATATTGATAATAAAGACGGAAGCTCTAACTATGTTATTTTACAGGATTACATTGAAGGGGCAGATCAAGGAGATGTTCGTATTCTTATTTTAAATGGTGAAGTTATTGGTGCCATGAAAAGAGTACCAAGTGAAGATGATCACAGGTCTAATGTGTCTGCAGGGGGTACAATTGTAAAGCATAAACTAACCAAAAAAGAGAAAGAGTTATGCAAGCGTATTGGTCCTAAACTAGTGAAAGACGGGTTGTTTTTTGTAGGTATTGATGTTATTAATGGAATGCTTGTAGAGGTTAACGTGATGAGTCCAGGTGGTATTACAAACATTAACAAAGCTGGTAAAGTGAGGTTGCAAGAAAAAGTTATAGATGCTTTAGAAGATGAAGTAAATCAAAGAAACAAGCAGATAGAACGCAGAACTCGTTTAAAAAATTCACTTAATGATTAGGTTAACCATTTCAGAAATAATTAACAAGATTGAGAAAGGTGAATGTTTTCATGCGGTTGCTTCGGATTATTCATTAACTATTAAGATTGATAATTATGTGCCATATATCTGTGCAGCTATTCATAATGGAAATCAATTTAGAATGGATTTGCATGACAAATGCCTACATACAGAATATGAACGTTGGTTTGAGGAAGACCCTGCAACATTAACCATGGTTGAACATCAACCAATTGTTGTTTCTGGTTGTGACTCAAGGTTTGAGTATGATTTAAATAGAGCACCCGAGGTGGCAATATATACAGATGCTTGGGGGAAAAAACTCTGGAAAGAGGAACTGTCCATTTCAGAAAAGTCTAAAAGTATTGAAAAGCATGCAAATTTTTATAAAGTTGTTCACGCATTAGTTTCTAAAATAGAAAGCTTATTTGCAGAATGTTTTGTTTATGATATGCATTCGTATAATTGGAAGCGATGGGATAGAGAGGTGCCAACATGGAACTTGGGAACTAAAAATATAGATAGTGTTAGATTTGGTAACGCTATAAACGATTGGCGAAATTCACTTTCAGAGATGGAATTACCAAATGATATTTTATCTACGGCAGCTATAAATGATACATTTCAAGGAAATGGATATT
The DNA here is from genome assembly GCA_913054565.1 of uncultured Kordia sp. GTDB lineage: Bacteria > Bacteroidota > Bacteroidia > Flavobacteriales > Flavobacteriaceae. Next base: position 4,269 of record CAJXHW010000180.1, read on the forward strand.
TTCTGAAATACATTACTTCAAACTTTAAAAACACATTAGTTTTAGCTACTGAGGTAAAAAAAGTATATTGTGATGAGCTAAACCAAATTGTATTCCCAGAAGTTGTTTTTGCAATTTCTCAGGAGTTAAATCAAAGAATTAAAAAGCACGCAAATAACTATTTAAGCTAGTTTGTTATGGTGGGAAACGATTATCAAGATGTTCTACTAATAGATGCAAATATTAGTAGGTTAGTGCATAAAATTGAATTGTTGAATTATGTAAATCCTACAAACATTCACAAAGCTAAAAAGGAATTTTTTGCATCAAAATATAATTTAAACCCTAAATTCACATATCCAAAACTAGGGTTTAATCCGTATAAATTACATCGATTGTTTTTTTCTCAGCGTTTAGAGAGAATTAAAGACGAAACAATTTATGAATTATATGAAGATATTATTTATGACTATTCAGGTTTAATACAGTGTATTAAAAC
>CAJXHW010000181.1 GCA_913054565.1 uncultured Kordia sp.
CTTAAATTTCTACGGCTTTACTTTGTTTTTCACTTGTGCTATCATGACTCGTTATGCAAGTTTTGTAATTCTCGTTCCATTTGGAATAGAAATTCTTTTACTGCTGAAATTCAAAAGAAAAGTAATATTTCATTTATTCATTTCCTCCATCATCTTATTTTCTTTTTCCTTCCTTCATTTCTGGTTACAATCGTCTAATTATGGTAACTTTTTGAATCATGAATGGCTTTCAAATTGGTCATTTTTAAATTTATTTAGCCAAAATTTTGTTACCATCGATGGAGTTCAAAACTATAATCTGCCAAATATTTTTCATGCCTTTTCATCTCTTTTTGATTTTAGATTTATCTTTTTAGGTTCCTTTTTATTATTTGTAACAGTTATCAAAAAAACTCTTATTTCTAATTCTCGTAGTATCCTTATTTCATTCTTTCTATATTCTGTTTTTCTAGGAGGGATTCCTTTTCAAAACAAACGTTTTTTACTATTGAGTTTCCCTTTAGTAATTATTGTTTTTTATCCTGCATTTTGTTATTTATTGAATCTTGTCAATCCTAAAAAAATACGATCAATTATATTCATCATTTGCATTAGTTTTCAAATGATTTTAATTTCTCTTGCTTTAAAACCAGTTATAAAAAGAAACTTATTTGAAAAGAAGTTAGTAGCACTTTTAACTCCATATGAAGGAAAAACCTTATATAGCTTTGAGGTAGATATAGCAATTAAAGGACGGGGGTTATCTTTTGACTATCATAACATGTATAGTTATTTATATAACGACTTTCATTCTGGAGATTTAGTTTTTTTTCATCCATCAAAGTTTGAAACTCAATGGCAAGGTAAAAACCCCATAAAAAACTGGAATTATATAAAAGAAAATTACAAACTGGAAACATTAATTGATGGACCTGAAGGGTGGCAATTATATAAAATTTTAAATACAGAATAGTTTTTATGATATGGATTCGAATTAAATATAGACTCAATCTTATTTTTAAAACTATTCTATTTCATTCAGGTTTTAAAAAAAGATTATTAAAAAATCAATATGGAGAAAGGATTTTGGTATTTCACGGAATAGACAAACTAGGAGAAACTAAATACAATAGTCGATTTATCTCTAGGGATTTTTTTGAGAAGTTTATCAAATACATTTCTTCTCACTATAATATAGTTTCATTGGATGAGTATTATCAAAAAAAATTCAAACCAAATACCTTAAATATTGCATTGACTTTTGATGATGGATATTTGAATAATTATAAATACGCTGTCCCTATACTAAAGAAGTATAATATCCCTGCTTCTTTTTATATCACTACAATTCACAAAAAAGCTTCATACATATTTAATGACTTTATCGATTTAGTTTCTTATCACTCTTCAAAAAACAAACTTTTTTTTGATAATTCTATCTACAAAAAAAATGCTAAAAATGAATTTATCTGCAATGGCATGTCCCTCAAAAAAGAAATCAAAGCACTACCTTATAAAAAAGTAGAATTGCTATACAAGACATTAGAGCAGAATTGGCTTGATTTAAAGCCCGCATCAATTGAAGACTATTGGAAACTAATGAGTGTTAAGCAACTCAAAGAATTAGCTAAAAACCCGTTATTTACAATTGGAGCTCACGGAGAGACACATGCTAGCTTAATTGATATTCATATGGAAGATGCAAAAAAAGAAATTAGTAATAGTAAAGAATTCTTAGAGACAATATTAAATCAACCCATCGATGAATTTGCCTTCCCTTTTGGCTCATATAATAATGAACTAGGTGATTATTGTGAAAAACTAGGGTTTAAAAAAGTACTACTGGTCGATTATAATACAGAATTGGATAAAAAGATAGCTTCGTATAGAAATCGTTTTGTCATGAATCCGTACATTTCATTTGACATGCAGCTTGTATATTTATTAAAAGGTACTTATTTTTAAAATTATGTCCTATAACATCGTTCCTCTTTCAACAGAAAACATCAAAGATCTTACTTATCTCTACAAGCATGTGTTTGGCAATAATATGAGTATTGATATGGTCAAAAAAAAATTTGACACTGATCATTTAGGAGTATCATATTTTGGGCACTTAGCCTATGAAAATAAAAAACCTGTCGCATTTCATGGTGCAATTCCTGTTCTTATGAAATATAATGGACTTACAGAACTTGCTGCTCAATATGGAGATGCCATGACGATGCCAGGACATACTGGAAAGGGTCTATTTACAAAACTTGGCAAGTACACAGACCAGCAACTCAAGAAGGCAGGAATCAAATTTGTTTGGGGTTTTCCTAATCAAAATTCTGAGTACGGATACCTCAACAAGTTAGATTGGAAATATAAAGAGCGTATGTTAGGCTATACAATTAAAACTTCTTTTTTTCCTTTTGGGAAAGTTGTGAGTAAGTTTGATTTCACAAAAAACATCTATGATAAGCGTGTCAGAGATATTTTTAGTGATTACATTACTAAAAATAAAATTAGCGGAAGTGTTTTTAAAGATTTTAATTGTGTTTCTACCTCAAGAGATCAAAGTTATTATGATTATAAATCGCACACTGGAAATTTTACAATTGATATAGATGGAGTATTATTCTGGATAAAAATAAAAAATGATCTCTTAGTCGGAGATATTGAAGCGTCTGATGAAGCACTTTTTTATCAAGCTTTAAAAAAACTGAAATCCCTAGCTTATAAAAGTGGTATTATGACAATTACTTTTCAGGCATCACCAAATACTCAAATCGCTAAGCTTCTCCATTCTCAAGCAGAGGCCTTCAGTTCTTGGATAGTTGGTTTTAAAAATTTTTCTTCTAGTTTTCCTTTAGAAGAGCTCAAACTTACTTTTGGTGATCTAGATACTTTTTGATGATGCTCATAAAAATTAGAAATAATACATTCAGAATAAACCCTGGCCAGAACAATGCTATGTGGGAATATATTAACACTGGAAAATGGGAACCACATTCTTTCACTATTTTAGACTACTTTGTGCCTGAAAACGGAATAGTTATTGACCTTGGATCTTGGAGTGGTGTGTTGAGCTTATATATAGCTAGTAAAGCTAAAAAAATATATGCTATTGATCCAGATTTTATATGTTTTCAAGAATTAACAACAAACATTGCTTTGAATCCAGATTTGAGTAAAAAAATAGAATCATACAACTTAGCTATCTCAGATAGAAAAGGAATGACTCGTTTATCTGCAAGAAACTCCTATGGCCAATCTTCTAGTAGTATTTTACAACGCAAAAGAGATACAGAATACTCCAAAGAGGTTAAAACTCTATCTTTATTAAATTTTCTTGAGCAAGAAAATATCCAGCAGTTAGATTTTATTAAAATGGATATCGAAGGGGCTGAATTTTATGTTTTGCCAGAAATAGGAAAAGCAATAAAACTTACAAACTATCCAACTTTATATATCTCTTTCCATTATAATTTTTTAAACGAGCATATTTATCATCAGTATGTAAATTCAAAATTTCTAAATAGAGCACTCATGAAGTTTGAAAAACTAATACGTTTTTCCATATTTAAAACAAAGATAAAATTACGAATAATGAATTTATTTGACGATTTACAAAACTATAAATACATATATACAGTAAAAGGAGAATTAGTTTCAACTGATTTTTTAAAACATCATTTTGATTTCATTAAAAATAATGATTTAGTTTTCACCAATAAAAAGTGGAGCTAAGTAATTCATTCATATTTGAGAAATAAACAAAAACATATAATTTTTCTGACCCCGGGTTTTGCATCTTGCGAAAAAGATTCTACTTCTATACCTGCATTACAAGTATATTTAAAAAGTTTTCGAAAAATCCAGCCTTCTGTCAAAATGACCATTATTACATTCCAATTCCCTTTCAAAAAAGAAATTTATCAATGGAATGAAATAGAAGTCATTCCTCTGAATGGTCGAAATCGTATTTTAAAAAAAGTATGGGTTTGGAGGAAAGCTATCAAAATACTAGCATCAATACATGAGAGAAGTCCTATTACCTGTATTCATAGTTTTTGGATAGGAGAATGTTCTTTTATTGGTGAATTGTTTTCAAAGAGACATGAAATCAATCATGTCACAACTGTGATGGGGCAAGATGCCAATTCAAAAAGCTTCTTTTCAAAATACAGTAAGAATTCAAATGCAAAAATTGTCACACTCTCAAAAAACCATCATAATGTTTTACTAAAAAAACATTCTATTTTTTCTAAAATTATACCATGGCATCTGGATGTATCTCTATTTCCTCCGTTAGAAAAATCAAAAATTGATATTCTAGGAGTTGGATCTTTAAACGTTGTCAAGAACTATAGTTTTTTCATTAATATTATTTATCAATTGGTAAAAACATATCCTTTTATTTCTGTAGAAATTATTGGCGAGGGAACTGAAAGATTTAAGTTAGAAAAACAAATTGAACAATTCAATTTAGATAAGAATATTAAACTTTTAGGAGAATTACCTCGTAACAAAGTAGTAAAGAAAATGTCTCAATCAAATATACTATTACACACAAGTCATTATGAATCTTTTGGGTTTGTGTTTTTAGAAGCATTATATGCAGGTATGCGAATAGTATCAAAAGATATTGGAATGGCTTATGATTGTCCAGAATGGAAATTATGTGATTATCGAGAATTAGATTTTGTAGAAGGGTGTATTTTTTTCTTAAAAAATAAAAAACACTCTAAAAAGCGCTTACAATACGGAAATGTTAA
>CAJXHW010000182.1 GCA_913054565.1 uncultured Kordia sp.
TCATACATTATTATTTAGAAACCAAAAACCAAGGATTCAAAAGTTTTAATTTATTATTTAATAATGTTTCGTCTGTATCATGAGAAATTACATCAATTCCTATAGCATTGCAAATTGCCTGTCCTGCCGCTGTATCCCACTCCATAGTAGGTGCAAATCTCGGGTACACATCTGCTTTGCCTTCTGCAACTAAGCAAAATTTTAAAGAACTTCCCTTCGAAACAATTTCTACTTCCTTCCTGCCAGATGATAAACCATCAACATACGTTAATGTTTCTTCACTCATGTGTGATCTACTTCCTACAACCTTAATTTTGTTATCATTTCCTTGAGGTCCGTTCAAAAGCAATGCTTTTTCAGTAATCTCATTGAAATTTGCATGATGTGAATCTAAAACAGCCTTATACGTTGTTTGTTCATCTACATCTGCAAAGTAAAGAGTTTTATCAACGGGCACATAAATAACCCCTAAAACGGGTTTACCATTTTTTGCCAATGCAATATTAACCGTAAACTCTCCATTTCTTTTTATGAATTCTTTAGTTCCATCAACTGGATCAACTATCCAACAAGTATTCCACTCCTTTCTATCTTCAAAATCTATTTGTTTATTCTCTTCGCTAATAATTGGAATATTAGTGGGGATTAAATACTTATTGATTACATCGTTAGCATTTTTATCTGCCTGAGTTAAAGGAGACTCATCACCTTTAATTTCAATATTGAAGTTGTCAGACTCATAAACCTTCATTATTTCAATACCTGCTTCTAAAGATGCTTCTATCGCAATTTTTAAATTATCTTTTAAAATCATTTTTTTGACAATTATATCAGTTTACAAAACTCAAGAAAGCCTTTTCATTAATCTTTTTCTTAACATCAATAAATTCATCATGTCCAACTAATGTAACAATTATATCGGCAGTTTCTAAAGCAGAATCTAAATGATGAATTGTAAAATTATCATATTTTTTCACGTTTGGCTCTACAGGCATAACGCAAAAGTTACTTGCTATTAGCGCTTCCGTAACTTCCAATGCAGGAGACTCTCTTAGGTCGTCAATATTTGGTTTAAACGCTAAACCAAGACAAGCAATTGTCGGTTTTCGGTTATACTTTAATTCAAAATTTAATGCTTCATTTTTAATCTTCTCAATAACCCATTGCGATTTATAGTTATTAATTTCTCTTGCCATTCGAATCATTTTTGACTCTTCTGGAAACTCCGAAACAATAAACCAAGGATCTACAGCAATACAATGCCCTCCAACACCGGTTCCAGGTTGTAATATATTTACTCTAGGATGTTTATTAGCCAAGTTTATCAATTCCCAAACATCAATATCAGCCTTATCACAAATAATCGATAATTCATTTGCAAATGCTATTTGAACATCCCTAGATGAATTTTCTACCAATTTGCACATTTCCGCAGTTCGGGCATTTGTTTTATGTAATTCCCCCTTTACAAATAATTTGTAAAACTCAACGGCTTTATCTGTAGAAACTGGCGATATACCTCCAATTGCTCTATCGTTGTGTTCTAATTCATGAATTACGTTTCCGGGCAACACTCTTTCAGGGCAATAGGCAATAAAAAATTTCCCTTTTAGCTCTGGACGCATATTCTCAATCAGTGCATTCATTTTTTTTGTTGTCCCTACGGGGCTTGTAGATTCAATAATCACTAATGCCCCTTCTGATAATGTTGGTAAAATCGCTTTTACCGCCGATTCTACGAATGAAAGATCTGGTTGGTTATTCTCTCTAAAAGGAGTTGGGACAGCAATTAAATAGACATCCGCCACACAAGGCTGAGTGCTTGCACACAAATATTTCTGTTTAACGACATGGTGAACCAAACCGTCAAGGTCAGGTTCAACAATATGAATCTCTCCTTTATTTATTGTATCCACTACTTTTTGATGAATATCAACTCCTGTAACATTTATGCCTCTGCTTGCAATAAGTGCGGCTGTGGGTAATCCAATATACCCTAATCCAACCATTACTACATTAGGTTTGTTCATTGTTTTATGTTTGCGATAGTTTTGACTATTTTACTACATGCGTTTCCGTCACCATATGGGTTGTGCAATAAACTCATTTTATTATATAATTCTCGATTATTTAACAGTTTATCTGTTTCAGAAATTATTTTTTCTTTGTTTGTTCCTACTAATAATACGGTACCTGCCTCAACTGCTTCTGGCCTTTCTGTCGTATCTCTCATTACTAACACTGGCTTTCCTAAGCTAGGGGCTTCTTCTTGCACCCCACCACTATCAGTAATTATTAAATAAGATTTATCCATCAACCAAACAAATGCTGGATATGATAAAGGCGCAATGAGATGAATATTTTTAATCTCATTTAAAAGTTTATATACCGGTTTTTGAACATTTGGATTTAAATGTACAGGATAAATAATTTGAGTTTCAGGATTAGATTCCGCAATGTTTTTTAATGCTTCGCACATATTAATAAATCCTTGACCATGATTTTCTCTTCTGTGACCTGTAACTAATATCAATTTTTTACCAGATTGAACCAGCATCTTTAAATTCTCAATTTCCGAATCAGAATAGTTCTCAGAATTTACTTTTTCTGTACTAAAATTTAATGCATCTATAACTGTATTTCCTGTGACAAACACTTGATTTTCATCTATATTCTCATTTAAGAGGTTTTGCTTAGAAGTCGTTGTGGGTGAAAAATGTAAATCTGCTATTCTACCAGTTACAGACCTATTTACCTCTTCTGGAAATGGTGACCATTTGTTAAAGGTTCTAAGTCCTGCTTCTATATGACACACTTTTGCTCCTGAGTAAAACGAAGCAATACTGGCAGCCATCGTTGTAGTGGTGTCTCCGTGTACATATACATAATCCGGTTTAAAATCTTCTAAAACTGGTTTTAAACTAGTGATGATGTCTGCGGTTAAAGTATAAAGGTTTTGATCTGGCTTCATTAAATTTAAATCATAGTCTGGTTCAATCTCAAAAAAAGACAATACTTGATCTAACATTTCTCTGTGTTGTGCAGTAATACATACTTTCGTTTCAAAGACTTCTTTACTATTAAAAAACGCCTTTACTAAAGGCGCCATTTTTATCGCTTCTGGTCTTGTGCCAAATATTACTAGGTTTTTTTTCATAGATTTTTACTTTAATCAATAAAACTCTTTCTATATTCATTTAAATAAAAATTAAGTCTTACTAAAAGAATCCAAATAAAGTAAGTACCACTAAAAAATATCAAAAACTTAAATTTGTATGTTTCAATAGGCAAATTACTTTCCCTTCCCGCTTCATTAAAATTTGTAACAACATTAACAATCTCTTCACTCGTTTCTTTCAACATTTCAATTTCAATTAACTTATCATTTAATCCTTTCGAAATATTAAATAATTCTATATCATTATTCTTAGAAACTTGTTCGTTTCCAAAATTCAAATAAGTGCTTGCCGAAGGTAATTGATTGTTTTCAACTTCCAATAAAGTCACTTTTTTATACAAACTTCTTAAAGAGTCAATTTGAAGTAATGAAACTCTTGATGAAATTGAATCAAGTTTTAATGTACTTAATCTAATTTTTTTTCTTTTTTGAATTGTTTTATTGTTCTCTATTTCAAAGAGGATTTTTTCGGACAAACTCTTTAATTTTGGCAACGTAGAATTAACCCTATAAATATATTCTTTCGAATCAAGTTTTGATGTTCCCTCCCCAATAAAATCTTCAAATGTAAAATGCATTTGGGTCAAGGAGTCTGTACTTTTGACGAATTCATCATAAGCCAAAATTTTATCCTTATCTGTTTCATAAGGGAGTAACTCAAAACCAACCAATGAGTTAGCTTCAGGGTGAGTTAAGTCAAAAATATTGGCTAAACTTGTAGAATCCTCCATTTCAATCAAAACATTGTAATATTCCATCTTTTTAAAAACTTGATCTACTGAACCATAGTTAGGCTGGATTATCATGTCATAGGTGTAAGTCTTGGGATTGTAAAAATCAATCGCACCGCCAATTAACAATCCAATTACACCAACTGAAATTATTTTTAATATGTTCTGTTTTAAAAAAATTAATAAAACAATTAATCCATGAAAAAACATCTTTAACATCTTAATTAAGAAATTAAAGATGGACGAAAACCCCTGACTTATTAAGTTAAAAAATTTAACTAAATCAATTTCTTCTTCTTTAACTGTTATAGGGCTTTTGAATTCTGAATCCTTATGATCTTTTGGCAATTGCTCTTTGTTGCTCATAGTTTGGTTTTTACAAGTGACAAAAATATGTTTTTTTAAAAGATTTGTTCTAATATTTTTTGTGTAATTATATATGTTGGGCGTACCCCTGTTGTTCCAAGTCCTCCAGACGCCAATGTGCTCCCTGTTTCTAACGGATTGTCAGAAGCATAATAGGCATAGCGCACTTTTACTTTTCGCTTTATGTTTCTCCTAATTTTAGACGCTGCCTGTATTGCTTTTTGATAATGCGCTCCTTCCATTTCTAATCCTATTACCCGCCATGTGGATTCATGGAAAAATTTTAGAATATCCTTATTTTGAAGTGAAGTTCCAAGCACAGAAATCATCGCCCCACTAAATACTTCAACCCCTAAACCTTCGAGATCCTTCTTTTTTAATCTGTTCTTAAACGGGTAATTATCTGCAGTTCCTTCAAAAATATGAGATGATGGAATCATAATATCTCCTTTTCCTCCTTCTA
>CAJXHW010000183.1 GCA_913054565.1 uncultured Kordia sp.
ATGGTCTTTGATTTTATCAAAAAAAATTAATACACAAAAATCATCAAACTGAGTGATTTAAAGTGATTAAAAAACGTGTTATTCTTTGATATAAAGAAACCAAAAAACAACACGTTTTTTTTGACGTAGTATGCTACTTTTATTTATCTACATTCGTTCTGGAACTGAAATACCCAATAACCCAAATGCTGATTTTATAACATTTCCTACTGATTGCGATAACTGTACTCTGAATATTTTTTCATTATCATTCTCCGCTCCAAAAATTGATACATTTTGAAAGAATGAATTATACGCCTTAACTAAATCATACGTGTAATTTGCTATTAAAGCTGGACTTTGATTTGCTGCCGCTTGTTGTATCACTTCTGGATACAGCTCGACTTGCTTTAATAATTCTTTCTCTTTCTCATGTAACTTTACAGTTACATTTGCAGATAAATCAAATTCTGCTTTTCTTAAAATTGCTTGAATTCTAGCATACGTGTATTGTATAAACGGCCCTGTATTTCCTTGAAAATCTACTGATGCTGCTGGATCAAACAAAATACGTTTTTTAGGATCTACTTTTAATATAAAATATTTCAATGCCCCTAAACCAATTGTAGTATACACCTCTTCTTTTTGAGCATCGGAATACCCATCAAGTTTCCCCAATTCTTCAGAAATTTCTTTTGATGTATTAATCATTTCCTGCATCAAATCATCTGCATCTACAACAGTCCCTTCTCTACTTTTCATTTTCCCTGAAGGTAAATCAACCATTCCATAACTTAAATGATGTAAGTTATCTGCCCATGTATACCCCAGTTTTTTTAGTATTAAAAACAATACTTTAAAGTGGTAGTCTTGCTCATTACCTACAGTGTATATCATCCCAGAAACATCTGGATTATCTTTAATACGCTGAATTGCTGTACCAATATCTTGTGTCATATAAACAGCTGTACCGTCAGAACGTAACACTAATTTCTCATCTAAACCTTCTTCAGTTAAATCACACCAAACCGAGCCATCTTCTTTTTTAAAAAACACACCACTCTCCAATCCTTCAACAATATTATCTTTTCCTAATAAATAGGTGTTACTTTCATAATAATAGGAATCAAAATCAACACCAATGTTTTTATAAGTTACTTCAAAGCCATCATAAACCCATTGGTTCATCTTCTTCCATAACGCTATCACCTTTTCATCACCTGACTCCCATTTTCTAAGCATCTCTTGCGCCTGGATGATTAACGGTGCTTGCTTTTTAGCATCTTCTTCAGAAACTCCAGATTCTTGCAAAGTTTTTATTTCTTTTTTATATTCTTGATCAAACTTTACGTAATAATTCCCTACTAACTTATCACCTTTTAAACCTGTAGATTCAGGGGTTTCACCATTACCAAATTTATCCCAAGCCAGCATACTTTTACAAATGTGAATTCCTCTATCATTTATAACTTGGGTTTTGTACACTTTCTTTCCTGAAGCTTTGATGATTTCTGAAACCGAATACCCCAACAACACATTTCTAACATGCCCTAAGTGAAGAGGTTTATTAGTATTTGGCGATGAATATTCAACCATAACGGCATCATTACTTGGTGCTATAAATCCAAATTTATCCTGATGTCTTATATCGTTAATAATGTTTAAATAATACTGTTCAGAAATAACAATATTTAAAAACCCTTTAACCACATTAAAAGCTTCAACTTGATCCACATTAGAAACCAAATATTGCCCTAATGACTCTCCTATTTGAACAGGATTTCCTTTAACAATCCTAAGCATTGGAAAAACCACTATAGTAATATCTCCCTCAAACTCTTTACGAGTTGCTTGAAATTCTACGCTTGGTAATTCTGCATCATAAATTGTTTTAACGGCCTCCTTTACTTTTAATGAAAGTGTGTCTTGAATTGTCATTGCTTCTGTTTTATAAGCTGCAAAGATAACTCATGTTAGAAATAAATAATATTTTTAAAGCAACAATTATTATTTTTTATCAAGCTAAATTACAAATAACAAAACATCATAATATATGATTTTACATACACAAAAACACTTTTAATCGTATAAATACGCATTTCGTAGATATTATTGAAGTTAAACAAGTAACAGGTTATTTATTAAATTAGTATTTCATTCATTTGTAAAAAAAATTAGTGGTGGAATTATTTTTATACATATTTGGGGCTTTATTTTCTGTAATGAACCCTTTAGGGACTGTACCTATTTTTGTAAGCTTAACTGAAGGTGAAACAAAATCATATATCAACAAAACTTCTTTTTTAACCAGTATTAACGTATTTGTCATACTTGTAATTTCATTTTTTATAGGAAAGTATGTGTTAGCGTTTTTTGGTATTAGTCTAAATGCTTTAAAAGTAGCTGGAGGATTGGTTATTGCATCCTCTGGATTTGCGTTATTAAAAGGAGAGTTTTCAAAAAACAGAGGGATGAATAAGGAACGTAAAAAAGCGGCTCATGAACGTGAACGTATTTCGCTAACACCTCTTGCTATACCAATGATGGCAGGCCCAGGTTCCATTTCATTACTTATTAGTTTAAATGAAGAGTTTAACAACACAAGCCAGATAATTACAACATTATTTGCTGTATTAATTGTTTGTGTCATATGTTATGTAATGCTAAGGAGTTCACAATATATTGTTAAGGCATTAGGATCAAACGGTATTAATTCAATTTCAAGAATTATTGGTTTTATAGTTATTGCATTAGGTATAGAATATTTCTGGGCTGGTTTGTCTGAATTTATAAAAACAGTACTCTAAGTATTTCTTAAAACCCCATAAAAAAAGCACCAAGTAACTTGGTGCTTTTTTTATGGGATTAGTATACCAATGCCTTATTTTGGTAAAAAAACTTCAGCCATCATACATCTTGCACTTCCACCACCACAAGCTTCAATAGTATCTAAATTACTATCAATAATCGCACAATACTTTTCAATAGCTACAAGTTGTTTATTTGTTAAAGCGTTACGTGCTGACGTACTCATTACAAGATACAATATGTTTTCACTACCTTTCACTTGTAACATATTACCCGCAAAAGAATTCATTTGCTTTTCTGAAATAGCAATAATTTCTTTTCCATCTTCACGTAAGTGTTTTACAATATTTTTTCGTTCCTTTTTATTATCAATAGCATCTAAACAAATTACTGCAAATGCCTCAGCTAAACACATTAGTACATTAGTATGATATATTGCAACGCGTTCATTATTTACTGTTTGATTTGCTGTAAATACAACAGGAAAGTATTCAAAATCTTCACAAAACTCAATGAATAAACTTTCATCAGCTCTTGGAGACAATGAGCAATACGGTTTTCTATTTACACGATCTAACAGCAAACTCCCAGTACCTTCTAAAAAGACCTCTTCAGCTTCAGCCTCAGTATAATCAACAACATCACTAATTTTAAATCCTTGTTTTTCTAAAACAACTAAAACATCTTCACGCCGTTCCAATCGTCTATTTTGAGCAAACATAGGATAAATAGCTACTGTTCCATTTTCATGAAATGAAATCCAATTATTTGGAAAAATTGAATCTGGCGTATCAAATTCAGTTGTATCATTTAAAACAACTACATGAACACCTTTTGATGTTAGTTTTTCAACAAAATCATCAAACTCTTTTTGAGCTTGAATGTTGACAGTAGCCGGCAGTACATTATCAATTACTTTTTGATAATAATTATTAACCACTGTTTGCTCATTCATCCTAAAATTTATTGGACGAATCATCAAAATTGTATTTGTTGTTTGATTCAAGTTAAAGTGTGTTTTTTAATGTTTTTGTAACAGCATCTAATACTTCAAAAGCAGTTTCAGCCATTTTATTCCCTTTAAAATCTAACAGCGGATTAACTTCAACAAACTCTACTGAAGCTATTTTCTTTGACGCAATTAATTGGTTAAATATTTCAATTATTTCATATTGATCAAATCCTTTAGGCACTGGTGTGCCAGTACCGTATGAAATCATATCACAATCCATGCTATCCACATCAAAAGAAATATAAATCATATCACAATTAGCCAAACTAGCTAAAGCTTCATTTACACAAACATCTAAACCTCTATAACGCACCTCATGTACCATATAGTTTTTAATACCAAGCACTTCAATTTGCTTATCCTCTGGCTCTTCTGTATCTCTTACACCAAAATAGACAACATCACTTGCCAACACTTTTGCGCCTGAGCAACCAATATTTTTCATTCCGGTCCAATACTTAACAGTTTCTTCTGGAACTTCATTTACCTGACAAGCTGTGTTGTCTTCAGACAATGCTGCCGCTAACGGCATCCCGTGAATATTTCCTGAAGGCGAAGTGTATGGTGAATGAATATCAGCATGTGCATCTATCCAAACAACACCTAAACGCTTATCTGGGTTTGCAGCTTTTACTCCAGAAATAGTCCCTAAAGCAGACGAGTGATCTCCAGATAATACTAAAGGAAATTTATTGTTTTCAACATTACGCTGCACAGCATCACTCAAACGTGTACATTGTTCTAAAACACTTTTTATTCGCTTAGCAAAAGAGTTATTTACTTTATTATATATTGATTCATTTTCAGTTTCTAAATCCTCATGCTCAAACTGATTAAAATAATCATTACGTTGATTGATTGCCGCTATTTCAATAGCATCTACCCCCATATCAGACCCTCTGGTACCTGCCCCGATGTCTGATCTATTTTTAATTA
>CAJXHW010000184.1 GCA_913054565.1 uncultured Kordia sp.
TTTTGTTTATCCTATTAATTGAAAAGACTTGTTAATGAAAACTTCTTCTGTGTAGCTTCTACTGAAAATTCAATAGGAACTTCAATGACATTTTTTACATTTTTTTTAATTAGTTTGGTCGTGTCAAACCAGTTACTATTCTTACAACTCAACACTTTTTGCTCAGGCACAATTGCATCTTCAGCATCAATTTTTTCTAAAAAATTCTGAAAGGCTAAAGAATTAACACCTGTAAATAATTCAAAGGAAATAGTTTCAATATTATTCTTGTGCTCCAATAAAATACGGCGTTGTGCTTCTTTAAATTTATTGCTAAAATTTTTTCGTATTTGTTCTTTTTCTCGGAAATGTGTAATTCCCCAACGTGTATCTGGCAACCTATGCCCCGCCACAAACTTAATGTCAAGTTTGGTGTCTGGAAAGTTCAAAACCACATATTCAACAAGCTGTAATGATTCAACAGTAAAATCTGTAGGGATAAGTATTTTTCTCATTTTTCTAACTTTTGAGCAAACATAGTTGTCAGTTGTTAGAGTCGTATAAGAGCGACATTAAAATGAGATTAGAATTTTAATTAGCTAAACATTATAGCTACTTTTATTGGGCAATCTTATTTTTACAATAGTTCCTTTATCTATTTGAGAAACAACATTTATTTTTCCTGAATGCATTTTAATAATACGATAAGCAAGCGGAAGTCCAAATCCAAACCCCTCAATATCTCTAACATTAGAAGCTCTAAAAAAGGGTTCATAAATATTCTTTAATTCATCTTGAGGTATACCAACACCTTTATCTTTTACTATAAGTAGTATAGTGTCTGTTTCCGAAAGTATTTTAACTGTAACACTTTTATTATTTGAAAACTTACAGGCATTCTCCATAATATTACTTAATGCAAGGTTTAAAAGAGATTCACTCCCCATAAGTGTAATAGCCTCCTCACTTTCTGGTAACTCTTCAAAATTTAATTCAATCTTATTGTTTGGTATTGAAACATCAATATTCTTTTTAATATGCAAAACCATTTCATCAAGGCGTATGGGTTCTATTAAAAACCCTTTAGAATCAAAATCAGTTTGGGCAAGTTTCAAAAGTCCGTTTACTAAAAAATCTAGTCGAGATGCCTCAAGGTCAATATTTTTAAGAATAGAGTGGTATTCTTCTTTACTTCTAGACTTGTTAAGTGCAATTTCTGTTTGCCCTAAAATTGCTGTCAGAGGATTTCTTAGCTCGTGTGACGCATTATTGACAAAGTTACTTTGTAAATCAAATGATATTTGCAACCTATCTAACATGTTATTAAAGGTTTTTGCTAATTGCCCTAATTCATCGTTACCATTTGAAGCGTTTAACCGTTGTGACAAATTTTCTGCTCGAATTAAATTAACATCTTTAATTATTTTAGAAATCGGACTCAATGCTTGTTGTGCGTAATACCTTCCTAAAATAAAAATAAACAGAATACTTATAAAGAAAGCGGTAATAAGTGTATTTCTTAAATTATCAAGCTTTCCAAAACCATAAAGATCAGTTGCAGAAAGTACAACAATAAAATCGCCTTTACTGTCGTGATATAATAAGCCTGTATAATAATAATCACCTTGTTTTAATTCTGCATATTCTTCGGTAAATATTTTTTGAAAGAAACTGCTTGGCAAGGTTTTATCTAGTTCTTTTATAGGTCTTTTTAGCTTTGCATCTACAGGATAAATAACCTCTTTTTCATTAGGTAATGTTTGTAAGTGACGAATTCTAATATCGTCATAAATATCAACATTTAAATCGTCTCCTTCTAGATAAGCTTGTGCAGCTATAGTTGCTCTTTGAGTTAACCGAAGATAAAATTCACTTTCAGTATATTTTTTTGAATTGTAATAAATAAGTATAAATATACCTGTTAAGAACAAGCTAGTAAGTACTATAAAAATAGATGTGATTTTTGTTCTTAACTGCATAATTTACTATTCACTTTTAATGACATACCCCATTCCTATAACGGTGTGTATCAGTTTGTTTTTGTGTTTTTTGTCTATTTTGTTCCTAAGATAATTCACATAAACATCTACCACATTAGTACCCATATTAAAGTTAATATCCCATACACTTTCAAGAATTTCTATACGACTTGAGACTCTGTTTTTGTTTTTAAGCAAATACTCTAGCAAACGAAATTCTGTGGATGTTAAATTTACGTCTTTACCTGCTCTTTTTACAATTTTTGAATCCATATCCAATTCTAAATCTTCTATGGTCAATTTTTGATTGGTATTACCAAGGTCACCTTGTTTCCTTGTACGCGCACGAATTCTTGCTAATAATTCTTTGAACTTAAATGGTTTTACCATGTAGTCATCAGCTCCAGCATCTAAGCCTTTTACAATATTATCGGTTTCTCGCAATGCTGTTAGCATAATTATAGGTAAAGTGCTGTAGCCCATTTGTCTAATTTTTTTCGCAACTTCCCTTCCGTCTATGCCTGGAAGAATAATGTCTAGAACCACTAAATCTATTTGATTTTGTTTTAATAATTCTAATCCATTTAAGCCATCATAAGCCACAAAAACAGTGTAACCAGACTCCTGAAGTCCTTGGCTAACGAATGCGGCTACATTTGGCTCATCTTCTATTATTAAAATCTGCTTTGTAATGGTCGTAAATTTAGATTATAGTATATAATAGCAAAGATATATTTTTTGTTTAATAGGTTATGCTTTTAAGGTTAGAATTGCATTAGAGTTAAAATCTATAAAACATCTTACTCTTAAAAAAAAGCTGTAAATCCTTTGAGTTCTGCAAATTAATCTTATAATAGAGTTAAACATTTATAAAATATGATTGAAACAAAAATTTTTGACGCAGTAAATAAACCAACGAATCACGAAAAAGAAGACATTGTTAATTTTCTTTTTAAAAGCCTTCAAGAATACGGCGATCCTAAAAAAGATATTCAAAAAGCAATTGACTATTCTATAAAAGATTTTATTTCGTTTGGTGGGTTTACCATGTTAATTATGGATGATGATAAAATTGTTGGCGCTACTGTCATTAATGAAACTGGCATGGGCGGTTATATTCCTGAAAACATTCTTGTGTATATTGCTACTCATAAAGATTACAGAGGTAAAGGATTAGGTAAACTATTAATGCAAAATGCAATTGATCACGCTAAAGGAGATATTGCTTTACACGTAGAAGCTAATAACCCTGCAAAATTCCTATACGAAAAGCTTGGGTTTACAAATCCTTATTTAGAAATGAGGTTAAAGAGATAATCTATGGCTGAGTTAATTATTAAAACAAAAAAAATTCAAAACAATATTAAGTATTTAAGTGAGTATTTTGATTCTCATAATATTGATTGGAGCTTAATAACAAAAGTCTTTTCTGGTGATAAGGAGTTCTTGAAAAACGTACTGACTGATGATGTTCTTGAAAAAATAGATTCAGTAGGAGATTCAAGATTATCAAGTTTAAAAAACCTGAAAGAGGTTAACCCTAATATGAGAACAATATACATTAAGCCTCCGGCTAAAATGTATGTTGACGATATTATAAAATATGCAGATATCTCATTAAACAGTTCATTTACTACTATAAAAGCCCTAAATGAGGCGGCAAAAAACGTAAATAAAATACATCAAATAATTATAATGGTGGAACTTGGAGAGTTGCGAGAAGGTGTAAAAAGAACTGAACTAATGACGTTTTATGAAAATGTTTTTAACCTTTCAAATATTGATGTTATTGGTATAGGCTCAAACCTGGGGTGTATGTACGGTATAGAACCTAGTTATGATAAATTATTACAATTATCTTTATACCAAGAGCTGATATCTGCAAAATTTAACCGAAACTTGAAATATGTCTCTGGTGGAACATCAATTACTTTGCCTCTTATAGAAAATAAAACAATCCCCAAAGACATCAATCATTTTAGAGTTGGTGAAGCTATTTTTTTTGGTGTTAGCCCACTAGATAACAAACAATTCAAAGAGTTATCTACTGACACCTTTGAGTTTACAGCAAACATCATTGAGTTAGAAGAAAAGAAAATAGTTCCTGAAGGCGTTATAAGTGATGCAAGTATTGGACATTCAGCAGATTTTAATGAAGTTGATAAAAGTGAAACCTCAACAAAAGCAATACTAGATTTTGGATTATTAGATGTGGTAGAAGATGATATTGAATCGATTGATAAAGATTTAAAATTTGTTGGAATCACCTCAGATATGTTAGTTGTAGATATTGGCACTAATAAAACAAAAAGTGGTAAAAAGAAATATAGTATTGGTGATAAAGTTCGTTTCAAACCAAATTATATGGCAGTAGCAAGGCTTTTAAACTCAAAGTTTATTGATAAAATATTTGAGTAAAAACCCCATGAAATTTAATAGTGATTATGATTAAATCATTTACAGTATAAAGAAAGCCATTTTACATTTTGAAAAATGGCTTTCAATCACTAAAATTTAAACATATAAACAATCAATTCCACCCTCCACCTAAAGCTTGGTATATTTTCACATTGGCAAGAAGTTGATCTCTTTTAGTTTCAATAATTTCTATTTTAGAATCTAAAGCTTCTCTTTGTGTTAGTAACACTTCCGTATATTCAGCTCTTGCAGATTTAAAAAGTTTAAGAGATAGATCTATCGATTCAGTTAACGCAATTACTTGTTGCTCCTTCAACTTATAATTTTCATTTAAATTATTAATATTTGAC
>CAJXHW010000185.1 GCA_913054565.1 uncultured Kordia sp.
AAATTACATAAATTGCGTTACTTAAAAATAAAAATGCCATGCAAAAATTACTAGTATTATTTTCTATATTCCTAATGACAAATGTATTTTCTCAAAACATCAATCAATTTGAAGAGAATGGGAAACGACACGGACGATGGGAGAAGAAATATGAAGGTACAGATAAGTTAAGGTATCAAGGACAATTTAATCACGGTAAAGAATCTGGAGTTTTTAAGTTTTATCATAAAGATGCAAAAGGGACTCATCCGTCTTGTATAAAGAAATTTGATGTTACTTCTGACACGGTTATTGTTAAGTATTATAGTTCTAAAGGTATTTTTCTTTCAGAGGGAAAAATGAAAGGAAAATTTCGCATAGGTAAGTGGAAGTCGTATGAAAGAAATACTGGAGTGTTAGTGGATGTTGAAAATTATGAAAACGGAAAGCTAGAAGGTGTTAAAACATCATATTATAATGATGGCAAAGTATTACAAACTCAAGAATTTAAAAATGATCTGCTACATGGTAAAAAAATCATGTATGCGCCAAACGGTAAAGTTTCAAGTGAATATGCTTTTGTGAAAGGAAAGTCTCACGGATACTTTGTAGAATATGATGAGGGGGGTAATAAGAAAATGACGGGTAAATATGAAATGAACAAACCAAGAGGAATATGGAAGTATTATACCAATGGAAAATTGACGAAATCAGTAGACTATACACTGTCAAATAATCCATTGAAAAGGAAGAAAAAAAAATAGTGTCTCATTTGAAATTACATTACAAATAAAAAGTCCGTTTTGGACTTTTTTTATTTTGTAACTTTGCGGCTTCAAAAGTAAATGGTTAAAAAAGAAGATGAAGAGAGTAATAGTTGGTTTGTCAGGTGGAGTAGATTCAAGTGTAACAGCATATTTGTTAAAGGAACAAGGTTATGAAGTTATTGGATTATTCATGAAAAACTGGCATGATGATTCAGTAACAATTTCTAATGATTGCCCTTGGCTTGATGATAGTAATGATGCTATGCTTGTTGCAGAGAAGTTGGGGATTCCATTTCAAACGGTAGATCTTTCTGTTGAATATAAAGATAGAATAGTAGATTATATGTTTAAAGAATACGAAATGGGGCGTACGCCAAATCCAGACGTATTGTGTAATAGAGAAATTAAGTTTGATGTATTTTTAAAAATAGCGTTAGACCTTGGAGCGGATTATGTAGCAACAGGACACTATTGTAGAAAGGATATTATAGAAAAGGAAGGAAAAGAAATTTATCAGTTAAAAGCTGGAACAGATTCAAATAAAGATCAGTCATACTTTTTGTGTCAATTATCGCAAGAACAGTTGTCTAAAGCATTATTTCCAATAGGTGAATTAACTAAGCCAGAAGTGAGAAAAATTGCAGCTGAACAAGATTTAGTAACTGCAGACAAAAAAGATTCACAAGGGTTATGCTTTATAGGAAAAGTGAAACTACCAGATTTTTTACAGCAAAAGCTGCAACCAAAGGAAGGTGATATCGTTGAAATTCCTGAAAACCATGAAATTTATAGTAAAAGCATACCTAAGTTTGAAAATAAAGAAGCAGAATTATTATTTTCATCTAAAAAACACATATATAATATTTCAGATGGTAAGATAGTAGGTAAGCATCAAGGGGCTCATTATTTTACAAAAGGACAGCGAAAAGGATTAGCAGTAGGTGGTACGCCATTACCACTTTTTGTGTTGGATACTGATGTTGAAACTAATATTATATATACAGGACAAGGAGGAAATCATCCAGGATTGTTTCGTAAAGCATTGTTTATTCAAAACCAAGAATTACATTGGGTAAGAGAAGATATGAGTTTGGAAAACGGGCAGAAGTTAAAAGTTAACGCCCGTATTAGATATCGTCAACCATTACAAAATGCTATACTGTATAAATTTAATGATGGATTGTATATAGAGTTTGAAGAAGAACAAAGTGCGATTACAGAAGGACAATTTGCCGCTTTTTATATAGGTGATGAATTAGTAGGGTCAGGAGTAATTTCGTAAATTGCTTGTAGAACAAATAGTTAATGTTTAAAACATGAAAAAAATAGTATTTATACTATGCATATTTACAAATGTAATTTTAGCTCAGGAACATGCTTGGGTTTATTTGGATAGTAAAGAAGATGTAGCAGGTTATATGGCTAATCCTTTAACAATGTTAACCCAGAAAGCATTAGATAGAAGAACAAATCAAGGCATTAGTTTAGACTATTCTGATGTGCCCATAACACCAAGTTATATTACTGACATATCAAATGCCTCTGGTATTACTTACATCGGATCTTCTAAGTGGTTTAATGCAATTCATGTGTACGGAACTCAAGCAAGTATTAATGCCTTAACTACATTGTTTTCTTATATTGATAGTATAGAATATGCTGATGACTCACTAAACCCAGGTTCATTTACAGAAACAACTTCTAATATAACGTCTCCTACAAATAAGTTTCCTGAAGAAACAATGTCAGTAATGTATGATTATGGAGCGGCACAAAACCAAATAGAAATGTTTAATGCGCATATATTACATGAACAGAACTATACAGGTTCAGGAATGACCATTGCTGTAATTGACACAGGTTTCCCTAACGTAGATACAAATGTGGGTTTTCAACATATTAGAGATAACGGACAGCTTTTAGGAGGATATGACTTTGTAAACAATACAACCAATGTATATACTGGGTATTTTCACGGAGCAAATGTATTGTCGTTAATGGCTGGTTATTATGATGGTACAACAAACTATATAGGTTCAGCTCCTGATGCTGATTACTATTTATATGTAACAGAAGATATTGATAATGAAACGCCTGCGGAAGAAACCTATTGGGTAATGGCTGCTGAGCAAGCAGATTATGAAGGGGTTGATATAATTAATACCTCGTTAGGTTATTTTGCTTTTGATGAAGCCAAATATAATTATGATTATACTACTGATTTAGATGGGAATACAGCATTTATTACCAGAGGGGCTGAAATTGCCTTTGCTAAAGGTATGTTATTACTAACAGCTGCTGGTAATTATGGGAATGATACTTCTTGGGGAGGACGAATTTCTGTTCCTGCTGATGCTCCAAATTCACTCGCTGTTGGTGCTGTAAATAGTTCAGGAGTTTATGCAACATTTAGCTCAAAAGGACCAACTTCCGATAACAGAATTAAACCAGATGTATGTGTGCAAGGACAAGGAGCAGCTTATATCAATACTTCAGGTGCCGTAGCTACAGGTAATGGAACTTCGTATGCTACGCCATTATTAGCAGGAGGAATTGCCTGTATGTGGCAAGCAATGCCTGAGGCTACAAATGCTGAAATTCTTCAACGGGTAAAAGAATCAGCCTCAATTTATACAACACCAAATTATACTTTAGGGTACGGAATTCCGAATTTGGAGTTAGCACAAACGCTTAATGTAAATACACTTGAACTGCAAGGTGGGTTTTCAGTATATCCTAACCCTACAAAAGGTGTTATATATGTGAAGTTTTTAAATAATACTAAAGCTGCTACTGTTGTTGTTTTTGATGTATTGGGTAAAGAAGTGTTTCAAAAGGAAGTTTATAAGACGAAAAACAGGATTGACATGAGTAGTCTTAATAATGGAGTGTATTTTGCAAAAATCACATTCAATTCTGAATCTAAAACAATCAAAATTATAAAAGAGTAATTACTATAAATAGTTTGTTATACTGAACCTTTCCGTATCTTGCGGAAAGGTTTTTTTATTTAAAATTATGGCAAATAAAATATGTAATTTATTCAAAATAGAATATCCAGTTATTCAAGCTGGGATGATATGGAATTCTGGGTGGAAATTAGCATCAGCAGTAAGTAATTCTGGAGGCTTAGGGTTAATTGGTGCAGGGTCTATGTATCCAGATGTTTTACGTGAACACATTCAAAAGTGTAAAAAAGCAACTGACAAACCGTTTGGTGTCAATGTGCCAATGTTGTATCCAAATATTACCGAAATAATGAATATTATTATTGAGGAAGGTGTTAAAATTGTATTTACTTCTGCGGGTAATCCTAAAACATGGACCAATTGGTTAAAGGAAAGAGGTATTACTGTTGTACATGTAGTAAGTAATGTTAAGTTTGCTTTAAAAGCGGAAGCTGCTGGGGTTGATGCCGTTGTAGCTGAAGGGTTTGAGGCTGGAGGGCATAATGGTAGAGAAGAAACGACAACTCTTACGTTAATTCCAATGGTTCGTGAGGCAATTCAAATTCCGTTAATTGCAGCTGGAGGTATTGCTACGGGAAGAGGAATGTTGGCAACAATGGTTTTAGGAGCAGATGGCGTACAGGTTGGAAGTAGATTTGTAGCTAGTGAAGAATCATCAGCACATCAGAAATTTAAAGATGTTGTAGTAAATGCACAAGATGGAGATACGCAGCTGACTTTGAAGGAATTGGCTCCGGTAAGATTAGTTAAAAATAAGTTTTTTAATGATGTTCAAGAACTGTATAAATCGAGTCCAAATATTGAGCAATTAAAGGATCTCTTGGGTAGAGCAAGAGCTAAACGTGGGATGTTTGAAGGAGACTTAGAGGAAGGAGAGCTTGAAATAGGACAAATAGCAGGGCTTATTCATGATATAAAACCAGCAGCTCTTATTTTAAAAGAAATTATTGACGAATTTGAAACTGTAAAAAAAGAAATTTCAAATTATTAAATAAA
>CAJXHW010000186.1 GCA_913054565.1 uncultured Kordia sp.
AGCAATAAATATCTTATATAGTTTATATGTAGATGTAAATAACAATGGAGTAAATATGCATAACTATAATGTGTTAGATCATATTTCGGGGATAATTGACACAGTTTTTATTTTGATAATAACTTATATGATAGTATTTCAGTATATAAAATTCAATGAAGCTGTCAATAAGAGTATACGTAAGAAAAATCAAATACTGCAAAAACAATATGAGATTATAGAAAAACAAGATGTTACAAAAACTAACTTACTAAAAGAAATTCACCACAGGGTTAAGAACAACTTGCAAATGGTCAATAGTATGGTGCATATGCAATATAGAGCAGCACAAGATAAAAACTCACTCAACACTCTAAAAAAAGTAGAGCGAAGAATTATAACAATGGCTAAGTTGCATGAGAAAATATATCAGTCTGAAAACTTGGAGATATTAGATATGGAATCTTACATAAAAGAATTGTTGGACGATTTATTTCAAATTAAAACAGACTTGAATATTGACTATAAAATAGATGTTGATGAATACTTAAAGTTTAGCAATGAGACCGTTTTATATATCGGTTTGTTAATTACAGAATTAGTAATAAACGTTTTAAAACATGCTTTCGATTCTAATACAGGCAGCTTGTTTGTGTCTTTAAAAGAAGTAGAAAAAGATTTATTTGAGTTAAAAGTAACCGACAATGGTAAAGGGTTTTCTCCTGAGGCTTTAGACGCTAATTCACGTTCTTTAGGACAGCGGTTAATTAGCTCTTTTTCAAGGCAGTTAAACGGTGAAGTGTATGTTGATAGTAGTACACAAGGAAGTGAATTTAGAATACGATTTAGTGCGTATTAATTAAGTTAGGGAACTTTTTTTTGAATCTATTTAATCTCGGGATAGAAATAGCTTTTATATAAGGGTTTTCAGGGTGTAAGCGCTCATAGTTTTGATGATAGTCTTCTGCTATCCAAAATTTCTTAAAAGGTTTTATTTCAGCCGCAATAGTTGCGTTTAGCTTTTGTGCTAATGCATTTTTCTTTGTGAGAATAGTGTTTTTTTGAGTCGTGTTTTTATAGAAAATTATAGAGCGGTATTGTGAGCCTTTGTCTGGGCCTTGTCCGTTAATTTGAGTTGGGTTTTGTGAACCAAAATAAACATCTATCAAAGTTTCAAAACTAATTGTTGTAGGATTGTAGTGTACTTCAATTGCTTCAGCATGTCCTGTTTTTCCAGTATTGCTACTTTCGTAAGTTGGGTTTTTTGTGTGGCCACCAGAATAACCGTTAATCACTTCTTCAACACCATTAAGGCTTTCAAATATAGCTTCGGCGCACCAGAAACAACCGCTTGCAAAATAGGCAGTTTCTAATTTTTCAGATTTAAGCTGTTGTGAGCTGGCCGAATTACTGCAAGATGCTAACGTTATAAAACATAAAAAAGAAATCAAATACGTCTTCATTGTTATATAGTTTTTAACTAAGTCGGAAGAGTAGTTGATTCCTTAATAGATTTGTGTTGTTAATTTTAGCTTAAGCTCGCTGACAAGTTAAAACCAATCCAATCTTAGGTTTTTTATTTTCGCGTTATCTGGAATACTTGCCACTTCAATAGTTGTGGTATAATCAAATTTATATTGACTAGGTAATTGGTCTACAGAAATTGTAATATAAAAATCTTGGTTTTTAAACTCAACGTTGATGTTGTTTAAAATACGATCAATTTTAGAAACCTCGTAGTTATCTTTGAAATCTTTAAAAGTGCTTTTTGAACTGATGTTTTTTGCAGTTTTAAACCGATCATCTCTAATGGTTACAATAGTGATTTTTGCTAGTTCATCATTAGTGCTTGAAGGTGTTAAAGATAGTAAGTGGGCTCCGCCTTTTTCATAAATTTCTACATCAGTGTTTCTGCTAGTATGGCCATCAGCAAATGTGTGTTTAACAACAGAGTCATTTGCAAAAACAGAATCAATTTGTTTGATATTAAAGTCTCGTTTTAAAATACCAATTTGATCTTTCTGAATTAAAAAATGATCTTCTTTTTTTGAGCATTGTAATAAAGCAAAACTTGAAATTGCAATTAATAATATCCTTTTCATATATAACGGTTTTCTTTTTTATAAAAATTTCTTTAAAATACCCAAAGCACTTCTAATAAACGTTGCACTTGTGAGAACTTTAACGAGTGGGTTTTGGCGTGTACTCCTTCTAGATGAGTTACGCCTGTTGTTTTTTTCTTTCTCTTCTCTAGCTTCTTCTTGTGCTTTTTCTTTCTCAGAAGCTTTTATTTTTTCTTCTAAAATTTCATAAGCACTTTCACGATCAATTTCTTTCTCATATTTTTTAACTAAACTTGAATTGTCAATTAAGTTTGATAACTCATTGTCAGACAGTACATCCATTCTACTCATTGGTGCGCGCAATAATGTTGCTGCTAGTGGTGTTGGACGCCCTTTTTCATCTAAAGCAGAAACTAATGCTTCACCAATACCTAATGAAGTCAATACTTCTGTGGTGTCATAAAAATCTGTTTCAGGATAATTTTGTGCAGTCAATTTTATGGCTTTCCTGTCTTTTGCAGTAAATGCTCTAAGAGCGTGTTGAATTTTTAAACCTAACTGACTTAGTATGCCTTCAGGGACATCTGTTGGGTTTTGAGTCACAAAATATAAACCAATACCTTTTGAGCGAATTAATTTAACAATACTCTCTAATTGCTCTAATAAGGCTTTTGAAGCATTTTTAAATATCAAATGGGCTTCGTCAATAAACAACACTAATTCTGGCTGATCAGCATCACCTTGTTCAGGAAATGTTTCATAGATTTCGGCTAATAAACTTAGCATAAAAGTTGAAAACAACTTGGGTTTATCTTGAATGTCAGTTAAGCGTAAAATGTTAATATATCCTTTTCCTGTGTTGTCAACGCGAGTTAAATCATTGACGTCAAATGATTTTTCACCAAAAAATAAATCACCACCTTGTTGTTCTATTTCGATAATTTTTCGCAGAATAGCTCCAGTTGAAGCGGTTGAAATTCTACCGTATTCTTCTTGAAATTCCTCTCTTCCGTCACCTGTAGCAAATTGTAGTACTTTTTTAAAATCTTTTAAATCTAATAAACCCAATTGATGGTCGTCACAATACTTAAAAACTACGGAGACAATTCCAGATTGTGTGTCGGTTAAGTCTAAAATTCGCGAGAGTAATACAGGGCCAAACTCAGATACTGTAGCACGCATGCGTACGCCACCTTGTTCGGATAAGGTTAGTATTTCTACAGGGAATTTAGAAGCATTAAATGGTAAACCGATTTTAGCATGGCGTTCATCAATTTTTGCATGGCCGGGACTCGGTTGTGCCAAACCACTCAAATCACCTTTCATATCCATTAACAATACAGGAATTCCTTTTTCAGATAAATTCTCTGCAAGAACTTGCAACGATTTTGTTTTACCAGTTCCTGTTGCTCCGGCAATTAAACCATGTCGGTTTAAGGTCTTTAACGGCAATTTCACAAACGCATTAGTCAATGTTTCGCCTTCCAACATAGCAGAACCAAGTGTGATGAAATCACCTTTGGTGGTATAGCCCGTATTAATATGATTAAAAAAAGTCTCTGTTTTACTCATTTAAATTGAGATATAATTTCGATAAAAATACAATAACTCGTAGCAACTAAAAAATTGAAAGATTTAAAAAAACAAGAATTTTACATGTTAAAATGTATCTTTGCATCATATATGCATAAAGAAACTCAAGAATTAGTAAATAAAGGAGAAATGCTTCCGTTAATGGAAGAGTTTTACACCATTCAAGGAGAAGGGTATTACAAAGGTACTGCCGCTTATTTTATAAGAATTGGAGGTTGTGATGTGGGATGCCATTGGTGTGATGTAAAAGAAAGTTGGGATGCTAATTTACACCCACCAACATTAACATCTGAAATTGCTATAAATGCTACAAAGTATTCGGATACGGTAGTAGTTACAGGTGGAGAACCACTTATGTGGGATATGAATCCGCTAACGTTAGCGTTAAAATTACGCGGTGCTAAAACACACATTGAAACATCTGGAGCTTATAAGTTATCGGGAGAATGGGATTGGATTTGTTTATCACCTAAAAAAACAAAACTGCCAACTCAAGAGGTTTGTGATGTTGCTCATGAATTAAAAGTAATTATTTACAACAAGCATGATTTTCAGTTTGCAGAAGAGCAAGCGGCAAGAGTAGGGAAAGATTGTATTTTATTCATTCAACCAGAGTGGAGTAAAAAGGATGAAATGATACCGTTAATGGTAGATTATGTGATGGCAAACCCGAAATGGAAAATGTCATTACAAACCCATAAATACATGAATATTCCTTAGTTTTTTGCAAGATATACATGAAATAAAACTTCTTTGTGAAGTTTAAGGTGTAATTACTTGCATACCTGCTTTTTTTTTTTTTCAATTTGGCAGTAATTATTAATTTAAAAACTAATTACAATGAAAAAATTAAAAGCCTTAGTCTTAGTGGCTGTATTAGCAGGGTCAATGTTAAATTCGCAAAAAGCAGAAGCAAGAAAAATTGGAGGAGGAACTATTGTACACGCAAATGGATGTGTTAGTACAGTAGAATACCATCAAGCTCTTTTTGGATTAATTACTTGGGAAGTAGAAACAAGTTATTTGTGCCCATGATTCTAATTTTAAGGAGCTATTAATTAGCTCCTTTT
>CAJXHW010000187.1 GCA_913054565.1 uncultured Kordia sp.
TTTTGGGAAAAAGGATGACAAAACCCTTTTTAGTAAAGGGGTTTTAAAAGCTTCAATTTTGGCTTTTATCACAGGAATTCTAATTGAATTTTTACAAAACCTAAGCCCTAATGCTCGTTCAGGAGACGTGAAAGATGTTGTAGCAAATACAGTTGGTATAGTGTTAGCAGTACTTTTTGTGTTTCAAATTAAAAAATTATCGAGCGTTAAATTCAATTAAATAGTTGTGTATTTCACATATATTTGGTTAATTTAGCGTCTATAAATTAAATAATAATGGAATTAAAGAAAAACCCAAAAGCGGATATCAAAAAAAATAGTGCGTTTTATTACGCAGTAGGTATTGCCGCAGTTATGTTGATTACGTTTTTAGCACTTAATCATAAAACATACGATAAAGTTGATTTTGATATTGCGTCACTTGATATGGGTGATTTAGATGATGAAGAAATTCCATTGACTGAAATTTTACAAACGCCACCGCCACCACCGCCACCACCTGCAGCGCCAGAGGTTATTGAAATTGTGGAAGATGAAGAAGAAATTGAAGAGACAGTAATTGAGTCAACTGAAACTGATGAAAATGAAGAAATTGTTGAAATAGAAGAGGTTGAGGTAGAAGAAATAGAAGAGGATGTTGAAGTGCCATTTCAAATTATTGAAAACGTACCAGTTTTTCCTGGATGTGAAAACAAGAAAAACAATACAGAACGTAAAAAATGTATGTCTGAAAAAATAGCAAAGTATGTAAATAAGAAATTTGACACTGACTTGGCTTCTGATTTAGGGTTAACAGGAAGACAAAAAATATTAGTTGCTTTTAAAATTGATAAAACAGGTGCAATTGTTGGTGTACGTGCAAGAGCGCCACATCCGGCTTTACAAAAAGAGGCTGAAAGTGTAATAAAATCATTACCAAAAATGAAACCTGGTAGGCAAAGAGGTAAAAATGTAACAGTACCTTATTCATTACCAATTATTTTTCAAGTAGAAGATTAAGTATTTTTGAAATATAGAAGTTTAAATCCTGAGCAGTGCTCAGGATTTTTTTTTGGTACACTTATTGTGTTTATAGTTTAAGAAAGTTTATTAAAAACTTTGACTATGAATGTGTAACCAAAATAATAAACCATGAAATCAAATTCCAAAACATCAAATAAACGTGAGGATAAGGTAAAATTATCTCTAAGAGAAAAAAAGCATCAAGCCAATTTGCGTAAAAGTGGTGGGCTTTATTTTCAAATTGGATTAGTTGCCACGTTGTTTATTTTCTTTGGAATTTTTCAAATGAAGTTTCAAAAGAAAGAAGTGGTTGTTAATACAATAAAAATAACTGACACTGTTGAGTATATTACCAATATCCCGGATTTTATAATTGAAGAGGATATACCTAAGTCCACAACTAAAACTGTTGAGCAACCGTACACGAGCTGGACGGATCCTAAAATTGTAGATAATAGTGCTCTGGATATTGAAACTGTTATTGATGATAAACCAATTATATTAGATAAAGCACCTTCTGTATCTGATATTGACGTAGATGATTCAGCGGATGATCCAGTCATTGATACATTTCCTGTATCACTTGTAAGTGATTTGCCAATTTACCCTGGGTGTGAATCATATACTGATAAAAAAGAGCAACTTGAATGTTTCTCTAGTAAGGTTGCAAAACTTGTGAGTAAAAAATTTAATACTGATATTGCTGTAGATAATGGCATAACAGGGAAACAAAAAATATTGGTGACCTTTGTGATCAATACCAAGGGAGAGGTGGTTGATGTTAAAGCGCGTGCACCGCACCCTGAGCTTCAAAAGGAAGCTATAAAAGCTGTAAATACGTTGCCTAAAATGACACCAGCTAAACAAGGTTTTAAAACCGTTAATGTTACATATTCATTACCTATTATATTTGATGTGCAATAAGTTGTTGTAATGATACATATAAATCAAATCCTGCATTGGCAGGATTTTTTTATATCAAAAAATGACTTGATAGGTATTTGTTGTATTTTCGCGGGTATAAATAATAGAACATGAGATATTTCACATTAATAGTAACATTATTTTGTAATATTATACTTCAAGCTCAAGACTCGAATCCGTATGAAAAATACCCCGTTTTTGAAGCTTGTACTACAGTAGAAATTGCTGAATTACCAGCGTGTTTTGAAACTCAAGTACAATACCAGTTTTCTAATTTGTTTAAAATGCCAGAAATAGTTATTAAAGATAATTATAAGGGGCGCATGAGTATTCTTTTTGAAGTCACTGCAGAAGGTAAGTTTGAGTTGATTTACACAAAAGCTCCGTATTCAGATATAAAAGATGAAGTGAAAAATGTGTTTAGTCAGTTTCCAGTGATTGAGCCAGCAACATATGACGGAAAACCTGTATATACACAGTACACATTACAAGTATTGTTACCAACTTTAGAGTGGGTAAACTCGAAAACGGACAGAGATATTGCTAATGCTCCTAAAAATAAATTGGAGGCAGCAGCTATGGAATATGATAGTATAAAGAACTTAGGTGTAACCACTTTAGATAAGTATAAGAGTGGGTTGAATATCCCGTTCACACATCAGAATTATGCAAAGTTTGACTATAACCTTAATGTTGTAGGCACAAACTCTCATACAGCAGTGAAGCCATATAATTATACTGAAGTGTCTAAATATTACGATTTTGAAGCAAATGAAACGTCATTAAAAAAAAATAAGTCATCTTGGTTAGGTAGGAAATTCTGGAATGAACACTTGGTGTCATTCAAAGGCGATGGTTATTGGTTTACAGTTGATGTAACAACAGATTTACAACTAGGTAAGGATGTTCAGAGTGAATTGTCTTATACATATAATAATACTAGAGCACTTAATGTTCAAGGTGCTTTAGGTGAAAAAATAAGTTTTTCAGCAGGGGTTTATGAAAGTCAAGGTCGTTTTGCAGATTATGTAAACGCTTATGCTGAAAGTATTAAGCCCGATGGTGGTAACCCAGCAATAGTGCCAGGACGTGGTATTGCAAAAGCGCACGGTGATGATTCGTATGACTATCCAATTGCAGAAGGGTATATTTCATACCGTGCAAGTAAAATGTTCAATGCGCAATTCGGACATGGTAAAAATTTCATTGGAGATGGTTATAGGTCATTATTTGTAAGTGATGCTGCTAGTCCACATCCATATTTAAAATTAAACACATCATTTTGGAAAATAAAATATACCAATACTTGGATGTGGTTAAAAGATGTACGCCCCGAAGCAACTGTTGATGGTGCTTATGGAAGTAAATATATGGCAACGCACTTTTTAAGTTGGAATGTAACTAAGAAATTAAATGTTGGTTTCTTTGAATCGGTGTTGTGGACTAATGATAACGGAAGAGGTTTTGATGTTAATTACCTAAATCCTATTATTTTTTATAGGGCTATTGAATTTTCTACAGGATCAAGAGCTGGAAATGCTTTAATTGGTTTAAGTGGGAAGTATAAGTTCTCAAGTAAAGTTAATATGTATGGACAATTAATTATTGATGAGTTTTCTTCAAAAGATATTTTTGGCGGGGCACAAAGTTGGAAAAATAAATTAGGATATCAAATAGGGGTGAAGTATTACAATGCTTTTAAAGTAAAAAACTTAATGCTTCAAGGAGAATATAATCAAGTGCGACCTTACACGTACTCACATGATGAGTTATTGTTAAATTATGGGCACAATAACCAATCTATGGCACATTTGTGGGGTGCAAATTTCCGAGAATTTATAGGTATTGCTCATTACAGTTACAAACGTTGGTATGGTATGGCGAAGTTAATATTTGGTCAACGCGGTTTAGATACAGGAGATGGTGTGAGTTATGGTGGTAATATTTTTATAAATAACGATTTGCGTCCGTCAGATAATGGTATTTCGTTGTTGCAAGGAAATACAACTAATGTGTTTATTGCTGATTTACAAGCAGGGTACTTAGTGAATCCAGCTACTAATTTAAAGGCGTTTATAAATGTAACACAGCGCAGTTTTTCACCAGAAAATGTCCCTTCAAACTTTGAAAAAAATACAACTTGGTTTAATTTAGGGTTTAGAACAGATTTGTTTAATAATTATTCTGATTATTAATTCGATAAAAAACTGTAATTTCGCAGTCAATTTTTAAGTGTAGAAAGTTGAGTACAACAATACAACATACAGGAAAAACAAATCTTTTTGAAGACTTTAAAGCTATAACAAAACACAGACTTGCTATAAGTGTTGTATTTTCTTCTATAGCTGGATATTTAATTGCTGTAGGTAGAGAAGTTGACTTTGTGGTTCTTGCTATGTTAGCTATTGGTGGGTATTGTATGGTAGGGGCATCAAATGCTTATAATCAAATTATAGAACGTGATTTAGATAAGTTGATGGATAGGACTAAAAACAGGCCTATTCCTTCAGGAACGATATCTGTAAAAGCAGCTTTTATAATAGCAACGGTGTTAACAATAGTAGGATTGGTGGTGTTATATTTGATAAACCCTAAATCTGCAATGTTTGGGGCAATATCTATATTTATGTACGTAAGTTTATATACACCATTAAAAACAAAAACGCCATTGTCAGTTTTTGTTGGAGCTTTTCCCGGAGCAATTCCGTTTATGTTAGGTTGGGTGGCTGCAACAAATGATTTTGGTATAGAGCCTGGAACCTTGTTT
>CAJXHW010000188.1 GCA_913054565.1 uncultured Kordia sp.
ATAGTTTATGAAGTCAAAAGTACTTAGCCATGGGGCTTTATATGGCTTTATCTTCTGAAAGTATGTTTTTAACTGCTAAATGATTTTTAGTGTTTTTTTGAAATGATTTTTATCGGATTTACCAAGAGTTCCTTAGTGTTTTTTCTTTCAAAAAACTATCCAATATTTTGAACAATGGCCAAGAATACCTCTTTTTTATCTTTGGAAATGGATACTGTTTCATTATTGTCCATAACAATATAACCTCCATCTTTTTTGATGTATTCCTTAATGTATTTTAGATTGATTAAGTACGAACGATGTGGTTTGTAAAAGGTGCTTATTTTTTCTAAAAGCGACACAAAATGCTTTAATGGTTTGCTTACTAGAATTTCCGAATCGTTGACTGTGGTAATTTTTGTGTACATTCCATCCGCTTCTAATAAAATAATTTCATTGAAGTCTACAAATTTGAATCCATCCGAAAAAGGCAAGCCAATTTTATTAAAGTCTGAAGAAGCCAGGCTTTTTTTGAGTTCTTCTAGTTTTATATTTATTTGCGATTTTCCAATATGCTTGAGTGCTTTTTCAACAGCTTCTTGTATTTGTGTAGCACGTACAGGCTTTAATAAATAATCGATTGCTGAAAGTTGAAATGCTTTGATTGCATATTCACTATACGCC
Organism: uncultured Kordia sp.; assembly: GCA_913054565.1. GTDB lineage: Bacteria > Bacteroidota > Bacteroidia > Flavobacteriales > Flavobacteriaceae. The sequence goes on from CAJXHW010000188.1 coordinate 664, forward strand.
GTGGTAAAGATGATTTCAAAATTAAAGTTGTCTTTTTCTATAAAATCTAAGATTTCTAAACCAGAGTGTTGTGGCATTTCAATGTCTAAGAATACAATTTGCGGCTGTTCTTTTTTGATAAGTTCAATTCCTGAAAGTAAGTCCTCTGCCTCAAAGATTTCCGTGATTTTAGGACAGTTTTCAGAAATTAGAATATTCAGTAAGTTTCTTGCTTTTCGTTCGTCGTCTATAATGATTACTTTCATGATTTCTTTTATTGTAGGTGAGCTATTGGTTGTATTTTCCAGCAGGAATCCTAATGATTACTTTGGTTCCGCTTGGTATATTTATCTCGCTTTCATACAAATCTTCAATGGTTATACCGATGTGTTTTTCTCTTCCATAATTTAGCAAACCTAATCGGTCTTCTATGGCTTTTGTACTAAAAGGCTTGTATGTTTTATCTTTGCGCTGCTTTAACTCTAATGCCTTTTTCCTTCCAATTCCATTATCGGTAACTTCACAAATTATTGCATTTTCTGTATCCGATTTCTTTAGTGTAACCGTTAAGATTCTATTATCTTTTTTGTGCAACAAACCGTGTTTTAAGGCATTTTCAACATAGGGTTGAATCAACATTGTTGGAATTGTAAGTGCTTCGGTGTCTATACTGTTATCAATATCAAACGAGTACGCTAGCTTGTCTTCAAAACGTAATTGTTCTAGTTCTAAATACATTTTTAAACAATTTTGATACTCAAAAACAACACATCAGGCATTTTGAAGGCTGCCAATTTTTAGAGTTGTATAATGACAAGCACCTAAAAAACATCTTTTTTACATACAGTTATTGGGATAATGAAGAGGCTTTAAACAACTACAGACATTCTGAATTATTTAAAGGTATATGGGCTGTTACAAAACCCATGTTTAATGCTAAACCTGAAGCTTGGAGTGTTGATAAATTAGAAAGTTTAAAATAATAAAAAAGCACCTTATAAAACGGTGCTTTTTTATCATGAATCGCTTAAAATTAAGCTACAAATTTCTTTACAATATCTTTAACTGGTAATATGGCTTTAGTGTATTCTATACTTGGTCCAGCAACCCAAACTGTTTTGTATGTTGCCTTATTAGCAGCGTTTGCTACGGCTTTCATTCCAATCATGAAACGCACCATTTTTACCCATTTTTTAAGTTTTTTATTCTTATTTAAAACAGATTCTAACCATGTGTTTTTTGTTCCTATCTTCTCAACATAAGGTGTTTTTATGACCGTACATGGGGTACCTGAAATACGCTCTGTCATTACAATATCTTCTGCTCCATAATCAACACAAGCTTGTTTGTATTCTTCTGAAACGGACGACTCGATACTAGCTATAAAAGGACTTCCTACGGAAACTCCTACCGCACCATAAGACAACACTTTATCTATATCAGCTTTACAACCAACACCTCCCGCAGAAATTACTGGGATATTACAATTGGCATTTAATTCTTCTATTAATGCTTGTGGGTCTTTTCCTCCTCTATGCCCACCTGCTTGATTATTAACTGCTATAAGTGCATCAGCACCTAAGCTATCAACTTTTTTCGACATTGGTAAGTCTACAACATCACAAAATACTTTTATCCCTACTTTATGAGCAGCATCAATAGTCGTTTTTGGATTTCCTAAAGAAGTAATTATAAAATCAGCTCCTTCCTCACAGATAACTTTCAATTGCGCACTAAATTTTGGATTAGACTTATTTACTATTAAGTTAAATCCGTATGCACCATTACTTGTTTTTGCAGCTTTTAACTCTTTACACGCAGCTCTTAATTCCTCAAGAGTTCTGTAGTTTAAAGCAGGTATGCAAGCTGCCACACCTTGTTTCATACCCTCTATTGTCATTGCTACATTAGACACTAAAAACATTGGGGCCATTATAATTGGGTGTCCTATTTGTAATAGGTCTTGTAAACTAGATTTTGCCATTGTAAACTAAATTTATTGGCATAAATTTACGCTAAATATTAGACATACTACTATGCATGCATAATTTATTTTTTGAATTGCTGTTTTAACACTTGAATTGTTGTGTTACTATTTACATAAGCTGAAATAATATTCTGTCGCAACTCATTAATATCTGTAGTGTAGTATTTTGCCCACTTATCTTCTTTTAAAAGCAATCTAATTTGTTTAACACGCTTTTGAGCTTCAAGAGCAGAAAATAAAAAATAAGTATTGTTTTTAGAACTTCCAATGTGTTTAAAACTTACTTTTTTATTCGGAAAATCAATTTGAATGTAAAAGAGTCTCTCTGTATCATTTAAATGATAAAAATCAGTCCATTTCGCATAACCTAAATGCATTTGTTGATTTTTAAACTTATTATTTGCTATCAATTTCCATCGGCAATTTGCAACGCGTCCCCAATGATCAGAATATCGATATACGCCTTCAGGAGTATAGTAATATTGACTATCAGACTTGGATTTGAAATGTGCTGGGTTTTCTATAAATATATCAGAAGAAACCTCTGTAAACTCGCAATACGTGTACTTAAAAAAATTAAATTTATTGTAGGTCTTCAAAAGGTGTTATTTATTTTTTAGTTGACTTTCATAAGTAACTATCCATTGTTCTGGTGTTACTTTTGCTACTAGTTGTCCTAATAATTCAAAAGGGATGTGAGCTTCTTTTTTAAAACGGATGCAACTTTTACCCATATTTAACTTTACTTTTATAACTGTTTTTTCATATTCAGAGGTAAACCAATTTAATAAATCTTTATTGGCATATATTCCCATATGATAAAACCCTATATGCGCTTTTTGAGAAGCTAGGTTAATAAAGGGTAATGGTAATTTCGGGTCACAATGATACCCATCTGGATACAACTCATGAGGCACAACATACCCTAACATACCGTAATTCATTTGCTCTTGAAACCCTTCTGGCAGGTTCTTTAAAATTACCTTTCTTAGTTTTTTTATTATTTCTTTTCTGTCCTCAGGTAACTCATCAATATATTGTTCTGGAGTAGTTGCAGATGATTGCATAATCTATTCTTCTTTTAAATCATTCAGCAAGTTACTAATATCTTTCTTATATATTCTACTCAAACCATTACTATAACTATTTATACTTTTTAAAAAGACTTCGGTAGTTAACTTTATAGTTCCTTGAAGTGATGATCGTCTACTTGTATAATACATGCTTTTACTAACCCAATCTACAAACGGACAGTAATCCATTTGATTAGAGTTTACAGTAGCTCCCATGTTCTTAGCTGTAGTCCAACTACCAATACTAGTTTTATAACTAATATATAAATCACCACTTCCTAAACCGTTTTTTCGAGCATATCCTGTAAATATCATAAAACTTTCATCAGGAGCTATGTAGGAATTAAATTCATAGCCTTCGGTATTTATAGCTGTTGACAATGATTTTGTTTCGGTATACCCTTGCTGTGTCCATGCAGAAAAAAAGATATCGTCTTTCCCTTTAGTTGAGGGTCTATCACTTGTGAAATATATATTTTTTGAACTGGCTATAGCTGGGTAAAACTCATTGTACTCTGTATTTATATTAGCACCTATGTTTATTGGTTCTGACCAAGAGTCATTTATGTTTTTACGGGTTACGTACCATATATCAAAATCTTTAGTTTCATCTTCTGATTTAATTAAAGGTCTGTTTGAAGCAAAATACAAACGTAAACCTTCTGGTGACAAATACGGCTCTAAGTCTTTATACTTACCCGAAAAAGAAACCAATACTGGGCTTTGCCAAATCCCTTTTTCTTGTACTGATTTAAAAATACCCGACAATTCCTCATTAGGACTTTGTACCGTAAAATACGCTTCGTTTTTAGCGGTATTTATAGTAAAATCTCTAACTTTTTGAATGTCTTTTTAATAGATCTAAATTAAAATTTTTGGAGTTTTCTTGTGCAAATAATTGTGCATACACGAATAATGTTACAAGCGTTATTCTTAAATTCATTTATTTAATTTTTACTAAAAATAGTATTTCTATACCTATA
>CAJXHW010000189.1 GCA_913054565.1 uncultured Kordia sp.
TCTATTAAGTGTATTTTAATTTTCCCCATAATTAAAAAAGTTATAATAAAAGTACAAATTACTAAGCTAATAATAACTAAATATAGTGATTTTTTATTGAATTCGTAATATGCTTGTTAATTTGTACTGGATGTAAATAAAACAAAAAAATCTGAAGCATACACTTCAGATTTTTTTTACGCACTAAAAATAATACTAAGATAGTCCTTAGCGTAAACGATCAACTGATTTTACAAGATCTTCATCCTTCTTTATAGCTTTGTTGGCCAAAACTAATAATACGATAGAAACAATTGGAAGAATCATCCCAACACCTTTCTCAGAAATTTCATTTTCTCCAGATGTAGTAATTGAACAATACACAAACACTATTAGTAAAATAAAGTTTAATATGATGTTAAGTCGGTTTAATACAAACTGCAACTTTCTATTTTTAAACATGAATATACTAATGATACTTATTGTAGCAGATATTAAAAAAGCTGCTATAACAAACATGATATCTTTGGCGAATACAATTGTGCCATCTGTGGTTTTCCATAGGTTAAAAACAAATGGTAAACCTCCTGCAATTATAGCAGTTAAAAGAAGGTATATTGATTGTATACGTTGTATCATAACAAGGCAAAAATAGGGAAACATATGTTAGAAAACAGTAATAATTTTTGAAAATAAGTAAGTGCTTGTAATTCAGTGTGTAAATTTTACATTTTAATATATAAATACCTGAAATTTATGATTTGCATAATAAATAGGTGCCAATTAATAATAAAATATGTATACTTGCATTAGTGATTGTAATTTAAAACAATCAATCTTCATAAAAAACATTCCTTTTTTTCAGGAAAAGACACTTCAATATAATTATCTTATTTACATGTTTGAAATTTCACAATTAAAAGAAAAAAAACTAGCTGACTTACAAGAGATAGCTAAAGCACTTCAGATTCCTAAATTCAGAACTTTAAAAAAGTTAGATTTAGTATATAAAATATTAGATGTTCAAGCAGAGGTTGCTGCAACGTCTAATGAGGCTAAACCAAGTGTGGCTCAACAAGAAAAACCCCAAGCAAAAGAGGAGGTTAAGCCTAAAAGAGAAAGAGTACAGCGTGTTAAGCCAGTAAGAAATGAACATTCACCTATAGTAAAGAAAGAGGCTGATAGGTCTGCTACTGATGCAGAAGTTAGTAAGGAGGCTGTTAAAGAAGAGAAGACTGATGTAAAAGCAGCAGGGAAACCTAAGCAAGTGCAAAGAGAACGTAAAAAACCTCAGCATAAAAGTCAGGAACCAAGAGAACATAAAAAACCACAGCATAAAAACCAACGTAAAGGAAAAGACGGTAATAAAGATTTGCGTAACCGTTACAAAGAGCCTGATTTTGAGTTTGATGCTATTATTGAAAGTGAAGGAGTTTTAGATATCATGCAAGATGGGTATGGGTTTTTAAGGTCATCAGATTATAATTACTTATCATCACCAGATGATATTTATGTGTCGCAATCTCAAATTAGATTATTTGGGTTAAAAACAGGAGATACTGTTTTAGGGCATGTAAGACCACCTAAAGAAGGAGAAAAATATTTTCCATTAATTAAGGTAAGTAAAATAAATGGTTTGGCGCCAAATGTAGTTAGAGACCGTGTGTCCTTTGAGCATTTAACACCATTGTTTCCTCAAGAAAAATTTAAATTAGGGGAAAAACAAAGTACAGTTTCAACACGTATAATGGATTTGTTTGCGCCAATTGGTAAAGGGCAAAGAGCTATGATAGTGTCGCAGCCAAAAACAGGTAAGACAATGTTGTTAAAAGATTTGGCAAATGCCATTGCTGCAAATCACCCAGAAGTATACCAAATAGTATTACTGATAGATGAGCGTCCTGAGGAGGTTACGGATATGCAACGTAATGTAAGAGGTGAGGTTGTAGCATCTACATTTGATAAAGAAGCGCATGAGCATGTTAGAATAGCAAACTTAGTATTGGAAAAAGCAAAGCGTTTAGTAGAGTGTGGGCATGATGTTGTGATTTTATTAGATTCTATTACACGTTTGGCAAGAGCTTATAATACAGTTCAGCCAGCTTCAGGTAAAATATTAAGTGGTGGGGTAGATTCTAATGCTTTACATAAGCCAAAACGATTCTTTGGTGCTGCAAGGAATATTGAAAACGGAGGGTCGTTATCAATCATTGGTACAGCTTTGACAGATACAGGGTCTAAGATGGATGAAGTGATCTTTGAGGAATTCAAAGGAACTGGAAACATGGAACTGCAATTGGATAGAAGAATAGCAAATAGACGAATATTCCCAGCAATTGATTTAATTTCATCTAGTACGCGTAGAGATGATTTATTGCTTGACGATTCAACAATTAAACGTATGTGGGTAATGCGTAAGTATTTAACAGATATGAATCCTATTGAAGCAATGGAGTTTGTAAGTGACAGGATTAAGATGACTAAAAATAATGATGAGTTTTTAATTTCTATGAATAGTTAGGAATTTGATTTACATGAACATAAAAAAACCTCTTGAGAGTATTCAAGAGGTTTTTTTATGATTAGTATTAATGTGCTTTTTGCTGTAAGTGTGTTTTTTATAAAAAGATGTAGTTTGTGTATATGTTGCAACAAAACGTAAAAGTCCTAATCTTTTTAAAAAGATTAGGACTACTATTTTGTACAAGAAAATTTATGGCTTATAAAGAAGCAACAAATTTAGATAAGCTAGATTTTAAGTTAGCAGCTTTGTTCTTGTGTATAATGTTGTTTTTAGCAATTTTATCAAGCATAGAAACAATACCAGGAAAAGCTTTTTCAGCTTCTGCTTTGTCTGTTAACTCACGTAAAGCTTTAATTGCATTACGAGTAGTTTTATGTTGATATCTGTTACGTAACCTTTTAGCTTCGTTACTTCTTATTCTTTTTAATGCTGACTTGTGATTTGCCATTTTATCTTTGGTTTTTTTTAAATAAAAAAGTAGCCCGTAGGAGAATCGAACTCCTGTTTCTAGGATGAAAACCTAGCGTCCTAACCACTAGACGAACGGGCCAATTGTTTTTAATTGCGGGTGCAAAAATACAACTATTTTTGACTATTGCAATAAACAATCAATTTTTTTTTAATTTTTTTAATACGCCTTAGCAAACAATACTCTTTTTTGCGAAGGTTTTCCTGAAAACACACATGTTCCTTCTTCATTTTCAGCATCTAACGGAATGCATCTAATTGTAGCTTTTGTAAGGTCTTTTATTTGTTCTTCAGTTGCTTCAGTACCATCCCAATGTGCAGAGATAAATCCGCCTTTTGTGTCTAAAACAGACTTAAATTCCTCAAACGTAGAGACTTCCGTTGTATGAGTGTCTCTGTAGCTTTTTGCTTTGTTAAATAAGTTGTTTTGTATGGTATTTAATAATTCATTAATTGAAGCGCCAATTCCGTCTATATTTTGCAGTGATTTTTCTTTAGTATCTCTACGAGCAATTTCAACTTGATTGTTTTCTAAATCTCTTGGTCCAACAACCATTCTTACAGGGTATCCTTTTAGTTCGTATTCTGCAAACTTAAATCCAGGACGTTTTGTAACATCAGTATCAATTTGAACTCTAATACCAAATTTTTCTAATTCAGCTTTAATTTCATTTGATTTTGAAATTAAAAGTTCGTTTTGTTCTTCTTTCTTTTTATTTAAAAATGGAATGATAACAACTTGGTAGGGTGCTAGTTTTGGTGGTAAAACCAACCCTTCATCATCAGAGTGAGTCATTATTAATCCGCCTATCAGACGTGTTGATACTCCCCAGCTTGTTGCCCAAACATGTTCTTTTCCGCCTTCTGCAGTTTGAAATTCTACATCAAATGCTTTAGCAAAGTTTTGACCTAAAAAGTGAGATGTTCCTGCTTGTAGTGCTTTACCATCTTGCATTAAAGCTTCTATAGTAAAGGTGTCATCTGCGCCAGCAAAGCGTTCACTGTCACTCTTAAATCCTTTAATAACTGGCATTGCCATCCAATTTTCGGCAAAGTGAGCATAAACATCATGCATTTGTTTTGCTTCTACGATAGCTTCTTGTTTTGTGGCATGTGCCGTATGACCTTCTTGCCATAAAAACTCACTGGTTCTTAAAAACAAACGTGTTCGCATTTCCCAACGGACAACATTTGCCCATTGGTTTATAAGTAAAGGTAAATCTCTGTAAGATTGAATCCATCCTTTATATGTGTTCCAGATAATAGCTTCAGATGTTGGTCTTACAATCAGTTCCTCTTCTAACTTAGCCTCTGGATCAACAATTAATTTGCTTTTATCTTCCGGGTCTGTTTTTAATCGGTAATGAGTTACTACAGCACACTCTTTAGCAAAACCTTCTGCGTTTTTCTCTTCGGCTTCAAATAAACTTTTCGGCACAAAAATTGGAAAATAGGCATTTTGATGTCCTGTTTCTTTAAACATTTTATCTAATTGCTCTTTCATTAGTTCCCATATTGCAAACCCATATGGCTTTATAACCATACATCCTCTTACGCCAGAATTGTCTGCAAGGCCTGCATTCTTTACTAATTCGTTGTACCATAGTGAAAAATCTTCACTTCTGGTAGGTAGTTTCTTACTCATATACTGTATTTTGGTACAAAAATTGTGATAATG
>CAJXHW010000190.1 GCA_913054565.1 uncultured Kordia sp.
GTACAGATGTTTTTATAAGTAAAGATCTGTTGAAAAATAAATTGTTAGACAGTGTGTATTTTAAAGGTAAAGGCACTAGTTTAGAAAGTAATAAGACACATTATATAGGATATTTTAAGAAAGAAATCTCACAAATTATTGAAGGTGTTGGTACCGTAAATGAAAACGATTCTAAAACTGCAGATAAAAAAATATCAATTCCTTTTGAATTAAATAATAATGAAGCTGTTGTCAGTTATTCTGAAAATGGTAAAACGAAGTATTTGAAGTTGACGAATATACGTGAAAAGAAAATGCTTGCATATCCGCCAGCTCCAAAACCTTAAATGATTCGATAAATGTTATAATTGAATAACGTTATATTGAACAGCAGCATTTCTGATATCTGTATTAATCCAACTAATTACTAATTCATTTTCATTAACACGCTTTAATACGGCATGATTATTATTAGTTTTAGGATCACTTATTTCTAAACTCTTTAGGATGTTTTTTGAGGAACGCTCTTCAAGAATAATTTTAGAGTATCCTTTTCCATTAGCTTCATAATATTCCTCATAAGCAATGTAAAACTTTCCGTTTGTAGCTATCATTTGAGGGTGTTTCCCTTCTTTACTAACTAAAATTCGTTCGTTAAAACTAGTGTCAGATTTTGAAGAAAAAAACAAGCCCATATCATCATTTGCTCCTGTAAACCATGCAGCTCCCGTAGTTTGATATATGTGTGCAACAGATGGTCCAGTGTGTGGACAACCATTAACTTGCCAGTTATCATCACTTATGGGTATTGCTTTAGTAAACGTATTACCGTTATCTTTAGAGGAAATGTAATACATATCACGAATTTCTGTTTCAGATTGCATTAAAAATTTAGGGTAACCTAATTCCACAGGTTCAATAATATTTCTAAAAGCAATATGAATAGTGTTATTTTTATCAATTTCAATATCGGTTCTACAACACTGACAAACAGAACCTTCTAATGCAATTTCTTTTTTAAATTCTAAGTTCTTGTTTGTTTTAGTAAAGTATAAGGTTTGCCCTTTTCTGTCTTTATGTAGTTTTCTATTGTCTAGCCAAATAATTCCTAGCTTTCCATCTGGTAATTGTGTAATATCATAAAAGCTCTGACTTGTACTTTTTTCATCAGTAACTAGCTTTTTCTTGTGACTCCAATTTTGACCTCTATCAGTAGATGTTGTATAGTATAGCGTTCCGCCATACATTGATTTACTTTTTTTAGATTTTATTCTAAAAAAAGCAAATAATACTCCCGATTTAGTAATGGCTACTTTAGCCATGCTTTCTGAATGAATTTGTAATCCTTTAGCAGGTGTAATTTTAATCGGTTCTGAAAATGTTTTATTTTCTTTATTAAAAAAGGAAAACATTAAAATGGTTTCTTTTTTTTGTCCTTCCTGTGCTGTCCAGTTTGCAATAATTTCATTTTCCCCAGAGAAAAGAAACACGCCTTCTGCGTTTATATTTGCATTAGTAAGTTGATGTATCTTCTTTTGCGCTAATTCATTGTTTGTTTTTTGCTCTTTACAAGATGTTAAAACAACTGTTGTTATTAAAAGGTATAAAATTCTTTTTTTCATGATATGGATTATTACTAACCCTACACTAATTTTCTGAGTGTAGGACCTAGTATATTTTTATAGTTTATATTTTAATCCTATTAGGATTGTTTTAGGATTACCAGGAGTATATGTTGTAACTCCCCATGCAGTATTTGCTCTAGTAGCATATAACTCATCTGTAAGATTCATGATATTCATAAATATCTCAAAATGCTTTTTGTCATAACCCAGACGTAAATTCAAAGCATCATAACCTTCATAGGTAAATTTGTTTTTCTGATCAGTAAAATAGTCACTTACATGTTGCCACTCTGCCCCAATTCTAAAACCTGTAAGGAATCAAGGCTTATAATCTATACCTGCATTAGAAACCCATTCTGGAGCTCCAGGAATAGTGTTTCCGCTAAAATCTTTGTTGTCATCAGTTATTCCATCAACTACTTTGGTAACAAAACGTGTGTATTCATGTTTAGAAAAAGCCGTATTATATCGTATTGTTAAACTATTAATTGGCTTTAATTTAATTCCGAATTCAATTCCTTTGTGTTCTGTTTTACCTACATTTTTGTTTTCATTGGTTGTAATCCCATTTATTTTTGTAGAAACTGAAACAACTTCATTTTCTCCTTTTAGGGCATAGATTGCAAAATCAATATATACTTTGTTTTTTAATAGACTTAGCCATCCACCTATTTCATAATTATTAAAAGTTGTAGGGTTTAAAAGTGGTACATCATCTCTTCTAAATAAATCGCTAATACTAGGAGGTATAAAACCAACACTGTAATTTGTGTAGATACCTATGTTTTTTGTGAAGTTATAGGTTAGTCCTAATCTAGGTGTAACAGAAGTAAAGGTTTCTTTTGCATCTGATGATGAAAAGTCTGAAGCAGCATCTAGTTTATTGTCAAAATCATAACTATATACATCATATCGTAAGCCAGCATTTACTTTTAAATTAGTAATGGGTTCAATTTCTCCAGTAATAAAAGCCCCTGTATTTATAATATCTGCTTGATAATCAGATTTATAAACACCTGTTTGTTCAAAAGCGTCAAAATATCCGTTAGAGTTTCTATTTACATTTAATACTTCAGCGATATAAGTTTTAGGACTAAAATCAACATTTCCACCAAAACTAATTTTGATTTTTAATAGGTTTAATTTTAAATTGTGTTGTAGGTATGCCGCATAACTATTAAAACTATTGTCGTTTAACTCTCCTGTAGTGGTATCACCAAAAGCAGTATCACTTGCAATTCTATAGCTAGGGTTTTGTTTCATAGTATTATCACGATATACTAAACTTAGGCTTGTGTTATTTTTGTCATTCCAATGATTAACTAATGTGCTGTTTAATCGTAAAGCCTTAGCGTTTCTAAAAGTAAATGTGTGGTATGAAGAATAATCTTTATTTTTAAACTTGTTTTCATCTAAACTACCACTCATTTCACTGAAGTAATCAATATAACTTATCGTGTTTGACCATTTTAAATGATCTGAAAAATCATGAGTAATTTTACCGGTTACTGCTGTTTTATCATAATCACCATATTCACGAATTCCATTGCTTATTTTTGATTTATAGGCACTAAAAGACATCCCTGTTTTTTTATAGGTATTAGATATTTTAGCATCTGTTCTAAAGTAACCATTGTTATCCATTCGAATTCCATAGGTTCCTGTTAGTGTCTTACTAGGTTTTTCAGTAATAAAATTTATTGCACCACCAACGGACTCACTTCCGTATAAAGCAGAGTATGGACCACGAATAATTTCAATACTTTCAGTGGCTGCCATGTTCATTTCTAATAAGGCATTGTGATTAAATACCCCCGTAGGTCTTATAGGAATACCATCTTCAAGATATAAGAATAACCCTTTAGTAGATATTGGCTGACGGATAGCCATCATATGTTGTTCATTTCCTAAATCAACCATATGAACTCCAGTTTCTTGATTTAGTACTTGATCAATTGAAACAGGATTAATTTCTTCAATTTCTTTACGTGAAATTGCTGAAATTGCTACTGGAAGTTCTTTTCTTTTTTGCGCAGTTCTAGAAGCACTTATTACTACTATATCTAAATCTGTATGTGTTTCTTCTAAAACAACGGTCATAACTTTAGAGGCTTTACTAGATTTTGTTTCATAACCTAAATAGGTAAATGTAAGTAACTCATCAACAGAAACGTTATTTAAAGTAAACTTACCGTTCTTATCAGTTATTGTGGTTTGATTTGATTTTTTTGCAGTTACATGAACACCTTCTAATGTTGTTTTATAATCAGATATTGTTCCTGTTACGGTAGTGGTTTGGGACCATGATATTACTGTGAAAGCACATAGTAATAACGTATATATTTTTTGTTTCATTATTCTTGTTTAGTACATCAAACTGTATTAAAAATTGATGTAGGTTATTGCTTTGAACCTTTGTTTTTTGATTCAAATTAATATTTTTAAGATGGTTTTATTGGGGAAAAGTGGTTGTGGATAACGTTATGAACTATTTATGTATAATGTCAATTAATTATATACAGTCACCATCAATAACACACTATTATAACAGAATGATATTGATAACCAATAAATTGAATGTATGTTAACAAGAAAACTTTGGAGGGTGAAAAATAGTGTTTAAATAGGTGCTATTTAGTTTATCTGAAGTAGCTTCAAATACATGTTTTGTTTTAATTAATTGAAAGGTTTCTGGTGTTGGATTAGAAGTGAAAAAAGGAGCAACTGGGTATTCCTTCATGTTTAAAGGAGGAGCTTCTTGTTGGGTGTCAATTCCGTTATTGACTTTTTTTATTTCTTTTGCTAAGTGACACTTACCATTACATTCAAGAACGGGTTGGTCTTTATTCTCACATAACTCGGCTACAATATAATCGTAATCTATGTAATAATTTAAGACAGGTAAAATCGGACGTAACATTGCTATTACATATAAAGAGGTAAATAATAATCCGAATACTCTTGCCTTCAACAGTTGCTTCTTTGGGACTCTACAAAGCTATGAAATATTTGAATGATTAAAACTGATTTACGTCATT
>CAJXHW010000191.1 GCA_913054565.1 uncultured Kordia sp.
AGGCAAACAATATGATTTTAAATCTATCAGAACCTATGAGGATTTTATAGCACGCATACCTGTTGTTTCTTATGAAGATATAGAGCCCTTAATTACCCAATCACGAAAAGGTGAACAACAATTATTTTGGGAATCTCCTATAAAATGGTTTGCAAAATCTAGCGGTACTACAAATGCAAAAAGCAAATTTATTCCTGTAAGTCAAGAGTCGTTAGATGATTGCCATTATAAAGGCAGCAAAGATTTACTTTGCTTGTACTTAAACAACAATGAAGGATCGCAATTATTTACAGGAAAAGGCTTGCGCTTAGGTGGCAGCAAAGAACTATACCAAGAAAACGGGACGGTATTTGGAGATTTATCTGCCATACTTATTGACAACATGCCCTTTTGGGCAGAATTTAGTTCTACCCCAAGCAACAAAGTATCTTTAATGGATAGCTGGGAAACAAAACTTCAAGCCATTGTTGATGAAACAATAAATGAAAATGTCACAAGTTTAGCAGGTGTACCATCTTGGATGCTCGTATTACTAAATCAAGTTTTAGAAACTACACAAAACAAACACCTTTTTGAAGTTTGGGAAAACTTAGAGGTTTATTTTCATGGCGGAGTAAGTTTTGAACCATATAGGGATCAATATAAAAAACTATTACCAAAAAGTAGTTTCAAATACTATGAAATATACAATGCTTCTGAAGGATTCTTTGCCATACAAGACAGAAATGATTCTTCAGAATTACTACTGATGCTAGATTATGGCATCTTTTATGAGTTTTCAGATATGCAAACTCACGGCACTAGTCAGCAAAAGATGATTCCATTAAGCGAAGTTGAAACAGGAGTAAATTACGCTGTTATAATTACAACTAATGCTGGGCTTTGGCGCTATAAAATTGGAGATACTATTCGGTTTACATCAATTAGTCCGTATAGAATTAAAGTTACAGGTAGAACCAAACATCACATTAATGTATTTGGCGAAGAATTAATGATTGAAAACACAGATGAAGCTTTGAAAATTGCTTGCGAAAAAACCAACTCTGAAATTAAAGAATACACTGCAGCACCTATTTTTATGGCTGGCAAAAACAAAGGGGCTCATGAATGGCTTATTGAATTTAAAACTCCTCCTAAAAATATTGCTTACTTTTCTGAATTGTTAGACAATGCTCTAAAGTCATTAAACTCTGATTATGAAGCCAAGCGTTTTAATAACATTACTTTAAACAAACCTAAAGTACATGTTGCCAAAACTGATTTATTTTACAATTGGTTAAAAATAAATAGCAGATTAGGTGGTCAGAATAAGATTGCGCGTTTATCTAATACAAGACACTTTATTGAAGAGTTATTAGAAAATAACTAGTGCTCTTTTTTGTAATTTGCCACTATACTACTTATACTATTAGTTGCCGATATAAAATCAATATCTAATGTATTTTTTAATTTAGATGTGTCGTAGTTTAATTTTTTAAAAGCCGAATTTATATTTGCTTTGTAAAGACTTCTTTTTCTACTTGTTAAAACACTTTGTAACTTATCCATCTGTAAATACACAAGCAGTTGCCAACGCTTAAGCTCTTTTAACGAACTAGATTTTCCTAAAAATTTTGCTATCGTTTCTATTAGTTTACGATAAGTTATATTTTCAGAAATAACAATAAATTGTTCATTAACAATGTTTGAATCTGTAAGACTTATCATTGTATTAGCAACATCATTTACATCTACAACCCCAACAGTTCCTGAAGTTATATAATTGAATCCATTTGCTACTTTTTTAAAAATCTCACCTGTACCGTTATTCCAAAATCCAGAACCTAATATAACTCCAGGGTTAATAATAATAACATTTAACCCCTCCTGCATACCACGCCAAACTTCCAACTCTGCGTCATATTTAGTAATTGCATAAATATTATGTTGATTGTTTTCTGGGTTCCAAGGTGTAGTTTCATTTATAGGTGCTGAAATGTCTTCTCCTAAAGTAGCAATAGAACTTACATGACATAATTTTTCAACACTATGACTTAAACATAAATTTACAACATTAGCTGTTCCAATTACATTTACAGCTCTTGAGGCCTTATAATCTTTAGAGTTAAACGATAAATTAGCTGCGCAATGGTATACTTTAACAATGTTATTAAATGCCGCATCTAAATCAGGCACATTAGTTATATCTGCCTCCACCCACTCAATTCTATTAAATAAAACATCTGGGACATTAGAATAATACGAAAACACTTTTTTAACCGCATTTAAGCTTGACTTAGTTCTATAAATAGCTCTAACGTGTTTCTTCTGGTTAGTTAATTTAAACAACACATGTGCTCCTAACAACCCTGTTCCTCCTGTGACTAAAATCATAAAGCCAAATTAGTCTTTTTTCATTTTATACGATTATATTTGCCTAAATTTTAGTTGAAATATGAAGAATTTTGTAGAAGAATTACGTTGGAGAGGAATGCTCCATGATATTATGCCAGAAACCGAGGAGTTACTTTTAAAAGAATCTACTACAGGTTATATTGGTTTTGACCCTACTGGCGAATCACTTCATATTGGCAGTTTGGTACCCATTATCATTTTAATGCATTTTCAAAAAGCTGGCCACACCCCAATAGCTTTAGTTGGTGGGGCTACAGGAATGATTGGTGATCCTTCAGGAAAATCTGCTGAACGAAACTTGTTAAACGAAGAAACATTAGCAATAAACATTGCTGGTATTAGACGTCAATTAGAACATTTTATTGATTTTAATTCTGACATTTCTAACAAAGCAGAATTGGTAAATAACTATGACTGGATGAAAGAATTTTCTTTTATCGATTTTGCTCGCGATATTGGTAAACACATTACTGTAAATTACATGATGGCCAAAGATTCTGTAAAAAAACGATTAGGTGCTGAGTCAAAAGTTGGTATGTCATTTACAGAATTCACATACCAGCTATTTCAAGGATATGATTTTTTACACCTTTACAGAGAGAAGAATTGTAAACTTCAAATGGGAGGAAGTGACCAATGGGGTAATATCACTACTGGTACTGAGCTCGTGCGTCGTGTTGCAGGAGGTAAAGCCTATGCAATGACTTGCCCGCTAATTACAAAAGCAGATGGCACTAAGTTTGGTAAAACCGAAGGTGGTAATGTTTGGTTAGACAAACAGAGAACCTCGCCTTATAAATTTTACCAATATTGGTTAAACTCATCTGATGAAGATGCGGAAAAGTATATCAGAATATTCACTTTTTTAGACAAAGAAACTATTGAGGCATTAATCACTGAACATAAAAAAACACCACATTTACGTTTATTACAAAAAAGAATTGCAGAAGAAGTAACCACTATGGTACACTCAAAAGAAGATTTAGATAACGCTATTAAAGCCTCAAATATACTATTTGGAAAATCTACCTCTGAAGACTTAATGACTTTAGACGAACAAACTTTTC
Organism: uncultured Kordia sp.; assembly: GCA_913054565.1. Classification (GTDB taxonomy): domain Bacteria; phylum Bacteroidota; class Bacteroidia; order Flavobacteriales; family Flavobacteriaceae. The sequence goes on from CAJXHW010000191.1 coordinate 3,462, forward strand.
TAGATGTTTTTGATGGTGTTACCCAAGCTGAAATCTCTAAAGAGGATATTGATAATGGCTTAGATATGATTGGCGCTTTAGCTGCAAAAACTGGATTTTTAAAATCAAATGGTGATGCACGACACGCATTAAATGAAAATGCAATTTCTATAAACAAAGAAAAAGTAAAAGATGATTACACAATAACATCTAAAGATTTAATCAACAATAAGTTTGTATTATTACAACGCGGAAAGAAAACCTATTATGTGGTTACCGTAAAATAATGCATCCTCTATACATTATAAACACAAAAGGCTTTATCAATTGATTAAGCCTTTTGTGTTTATTTTAAGTTCTCTAAAATAAAATCAATCGTTTTATTTTCGTTTTTATTCACTGCATAATCAGGATTATTATACTTTATTTTACGTGCCACTCCAACCGCTTGTAAGTGCTCAATCTGACTTAAGTAATTTAGCGACACTTTACCTGTTAATAAGCTGTCAAGAGAATTACCTTGTTTGTAGTAATTATGAATTTTTTGCAACCCAGATAAATACAAATAATCTTTTGTAAAACCACCACCTCTATGAACTCTTAAAGAAATTGTATAAGCACTATCTCTATTTAATTTATATTGAGAAAACAACAAATCAAACGTATCTGAAAAGCTATAGCCTTTTGCCAATGAGTCAACTGCAATGACTCTATAGGCCAATTCTTTTAATCGCTTAATAGTCAAACAACCTGATGTATATTCACTCAAAACTGCTAAACCTTCTTGTGTTTCAACATTTCTAGGCAGCCCGTGAGAAAATATTTTTAACGGATGTACCACTCCGTTAAAAGTCGTTACCATATGCACCCCAATTTCATGAGTACACAAGGTATCTATTTCATTTTGGCTGTAGATATAATTTTTATTTAAAACTAACGTTTTTGATTTATTAAGCACCATTGCGGCAGCTGACAGTTTATTCGATTTTTTAATATTAAACTCAAATCCAAACTGGGCTGTATATTTTTCAAACTGAATTATAGCCTCATCTACACTAAACTGGGCATTTAAAGACTCATCCGCCTCTTCATCTTTAAAGTGCAAAATAAACTTTGCATTATTTACATCTTTTTCTGTTGGAGAGCCAAATGAACGTAATGAATTATAATAAAACTCATCTTCTCTATTTACTGTTT
>CAJXHW010000192.1 GCA_913054565.1 uncultured Kordia sp.
TTATATGCCATACGTCAATTATATGATTAATAATATGTTGATCACCATATTAGGTGTTTTATGTTCTTGTAAAATTGATTACATTAGAGGCATGTTATTATATATATGAAAAAGTATTTAGTTTCCCTTACATACTTAGTTTTTTTAACTACTGCTGCACAAGACATAGATGTATTTCAACAATATTATGGACGGTATAGTTATACAGCAATAGGTAATACTTTAAATCCGTCAGAAAATAATATACCCCCATATTTTTGTGAAACGTTATCCGAGTCTTCAGCAGACCTTAGTTTAACGTCAGATCAAAATATTATTGCAGCATATATTTATTGGGCAGGCTCAGGTTTTGGCGATACAGAAGTAACCATAAATGGAGCAGATATTAGTGCAGATGCTACATTAACAGTAGATTTTGATGATCCGTTTAGAGGTCTTCTAACATATTTCTCCTGTTACAAAGATATCACTGAATTTATTCAAACTTCTGGGAGTACAAATTATACATTGTCAAATTTGGATATTTCAGATGTTTTGGCTTCTAACCCTGGTTACTGTGCTAACAAGACTAATTTTGCAGGTTGGTCAATACTTGTTGTGTATGAAGATATGACCTTACCGTTAAATCAAGTAAGTATTTACCATGGGTTAGAGATTATTAATAGAAATGAACAAGAAATAAATATTGTAATTGAGAACCTAAATGTATTAGATAATGATGGTGCTAAAATGGGGTTTTTAGCTTGGGAAGGTGATAATGCCTTGAATGTTTTAGAATCATTAGTTTTTAATGGAAACGTTTTAGAGAGTTTACCATTAAACCCAGCAACAAATGCATTTAATGGTACCAATTCATTTGCAAATAGTTCTGCATCATACAACATGGATTTGGATGTCTATGATATAGAAAACTATATTTCTATTGGAGATGATTCAGCAACAATAAAATTAACAACAGCAGCTGATTTAATTATTATAAATAATATAGTAACTGTACTTAACAGTCAACTTCCAGATGCTACTGTGCAGGTTGATGATGTTATGGTTGCATGTGATAATAAAGACATACAAGTAAATTACACAATATTTAATGTCAATGCTACTGAATTATTACCTGCAAATACACCAATCGCATTTTACGCTGATGGGACATTAGTAGCTTTGTCACAAACAGAAAGTGATATTTTAATAGGCGATAATGAACCCAATACCATAATAATAACATTACCAGATACAATACCAGATGTGTTTGAATTATCAATTGTTGCAGATGATAATGGAAATGGGAATGGTATAATACAGGAAACTAATGAGAGTAATAATACAACATCAACTCAAGTAACAATGCTATTGTTACCACAAGTATCTGATTTACCAACTCTAGAAGCATGTGATGTTGGTTTTAATACTGCTGTATTTGATTTGACATATAATGAGCAATACTTAACTATAGGAACAAACCAAATTGAATATTACCTAACCTCAAATGACGCTATTAATCAAGTAAACGCTATAGCTACTCCAACAAATTATCAAAACACTACAGATCCTCAAGCGATATATATTCGTGTAGATAATACAGATTGTTATCAGATAACATCATTTAACTTAGAAACTATAAATTGCCCACCATGGATACCAACAGGGTTTTCTCCTAATGGAGATGGTACAAATGATGAGTTTGAAATTACAGGATTACTTACAATTTTTGAAGATTTTGAGTTGAAAATTTACAACCGTTACGGTACTTTAATATATGAAGGTGGTGAAAAATTAGGCTTTTGGGATGGAATTTCAAATAAAGGAATTAATAATATAGGAGAACGACTACCAGTAGGAACTTATTATTATGTACTGCATTTAAATGACCCAAATTTTGAGAAACCATTACTTGGTTGGGTTTATGTGAATTATTAAGAACATATCAATTAATGATTTTGTAATTTCGTAGTATAGATTGCAGTAAAAAATTGTAGGAGTACATGAAATTCAATATAAAATCAGAGTTTTCACCAACTGGTGATCAGCCAGAAGCTATCAAACAATTAGTAAAAGGTATTAATCAAGATGATAAATACCAAACATTGTTGGGAGTAACAGGCTCAGGAAAAACATTTACTGTAGCTAACGTTATTAATGATACGCAAAAACCTACACTTGTTTTAGCACATAACAAAACTTTAGCAGCACAATTATATTCTGAGTTTAAAGAGTTTTTTCCTAAAAATGCGGTTGAGTATTTTGTGTCGTATTATGATTACTACCAACCAGAGGCCTATATTCCTACATCTGGGGTGTATATTGAAAAGGATTTATCAATAAATGATGAAATTGAAAAATTACGTTTAAGCGCTACCTCATCATTGCTTTCAGGACGAAGAGATGTTATAGTTGTAGCTTCTGTATCTTGTTTGTATGGTATTGGAAACCCTGTAGAATTTCAAAAAAATGTTATTTCTCTAGAAAAAGATCAAGTAATTTCTAGAACAAAATTATTACATCGGTTAGTTCAAAGCCTATATTCAAGAACAGAAGCCGAGTTTACTCGAGGAACATTTCGTATAAAAGGAGATACAGTTGATATTTTTCCAGGTTATGAAGATAATGCTTTTAGAATTCACTTTTTTGGTGACGAAATTGAAGAAATAGAAGCCTTTGTTGTGCAAACAAATGAGGTTTTAGGCACCTATGATCGTTTAAACATTTATCCTGCAAATATGTTTGTTACTTCGCCAGATATTTTGCAGAATGCCATACATAGTATTCAAGAAGATATGGTGAAACAGGTTGATTATTTTAAAGAAATAGGGAAGCATTTAGAAGCAAAACGTTTAAAAGAACGGACAGAGTTTGATTTGGAAATGATTCGCGAATTAGGATATTGTTCAGGGATAGAGAACTATTCCCGTTATTTAGATGGGAGATCACCAGGAACACGCCCATTTTGCTTATTAGATTATTTTCCGGATGATTATTTAATGATTGTAGATGAAAGTCATGTTACCGTTTCTCAAGTGCATGCAATGTATGGAGGAGATAGAAGTAGAAAAGAAAATTTAGTTGAATATGGATTTCGTTTGCCAGCTGCAATGGATAACAGACCACTTAAGTTTGAAGAGTTTGAAGCAATTCAAAATCAAGTTATTTATGTAAGTGCTACACCATCTGATTATGAATTACAAAAAACAGAAGGTATTTATGTAGAACAAGTTATTAGGCCAACAGGTTTATTAGATCCTATTATTGAAATTAGGCCAAGTTTAAATCAAATTGATGATTTAATAGAAGAAATGCAACAACGAATTGATAAAGATGAACGCGTATTGGTAACAACCTTAACCAAACGAATGGCTGAAGAGCTGACTAAATATTTGTCAAGAATTCAAATCCGCTGTCGTTATATTCATTCAGATGTTGATACATTGGAACGTGTTGAAATTATGAGAGATTTACGTTTGGGGCTGTTTGATGTGTTGATTGGTGTTAATTTACTACGTGAAGGATTAGACTTACCAGAAGTCTCTTTAGTAGCAATATTAGATGCGGATAAAGAAGGTTTTTTAAGAAGTCACCGTTCATTAACCCAAACTATTGGTAGAGCTGCACGTAATATTAATGGTAAAGCAATTATGTATGCAGATAAAGTTACTAAAAGCATGCAAAAAACGATTGATGAAACATCGTATAGAAGAAGCAAGCAAATTGCTTATAATACAAGTCACGGATTAGTTCCTAAAGCATTAAATAAAAAAATTGTTAATCCTTTAGCTAAAGATGATGTTGATGCATTTTATGAATCTAACATTAAACAAGTAGCAGAGGAGGAGGCAGCTTATATGACTAAACCTGAATTAGAAAAGAAAATTCGTGAAACTCGTAAAGCAATGGAAAATGCAGCTAAAGACCTAGATTTTATGAAAGCTGCACAATTACGAGATGCTATAAAAGTTTTAGAAGATAACAGGTGATAAAATGTCAACCATCATTCCTCTATAGTATATTTTTTTTTCAATTGTTCATGTCGTGTATCTAATTTTGATTTTAAGTTATTTTCGCCATCATTTTTTTTAATGTGTATTGATTGACTTCGGTAAAATGCTTCTCGTTTATTAGAGGCTCGTAACTCTTCCAATTTTCGTTTTTTTTCTAAATCATCAATAGCTTTACTCACTCGTCTATAACCTATAGCATTAGCAATACTATCGTTGTAATTAGTGATTTTTAAGTTAAATAGATGTTGTTTTTCAGTGTTTAATTTCATTCGTTTAATACGATCTTTTTGTAAGTTTAAAGTGGCATTTTTCTTTATGTTTTCAAACTTTTGATAGGTATAATCATTACGGTGTTTAGTAATTGAAAAAATCCTTGCATCTTGATTTTCTTGTAATTTTTGATAATATTCTTTTTTGAGTTTCTTTAAACTTATCAACTACCTCTTCATCTGCTACTTTTGATGATTGAAGCCTTAACAAACTTATTACCATTTGTAAGTTGTTTTTTATTCTATGATGAATCTCTTTTATAACCGCTTTCTTTTCTTCATTTTGCTTTTCAAAAAAGGTGTTTTTCTCTTTTAACTTTACCTGTCTTAGTTTAACAATAAAGATTAAGTAGGTAAAACATAACATCATAAT
>CAJXHW010000193.1 GCA_913054565.1 uncultured Kordia sp.
AATACAAAAGGAGTTAATTCGTATAGAACTGTACCTGCACCTAATAAAAATACAGATAGCAAAACTTTGTACGTTGGGGTAAGGCGTGGTAGAAATAGATTGAATTCAAAACCTACAAATATTTCACGTAGAATTAATCAACATTTGGGCTATTATAAAAATCCTCAAACTCAAGGCTTACAACTAATGCATTATGCTAATAAGCATGATTTTATAATCACATTAAATGTTGTAGAATTTAAAGGCCTAGATGATATTTACTTAAATGTTATAGAAAAAATGCTTGCTCAAAAATTAAAACCATTATGCGGTAGGCATTAAGGCTTATATGGAGTAATATTAGATCTATTACTAGGAATAGTTTCAACTTTTATGAAACCTAAAATATAAAATATGTTTTTTTTAACCCAACAAGACCCTAATTACAGAATAAAAGGTTCTAGAGATCCTTTAGGGTTTCAGCCTATATGGTAATCTTTAGGTAGAAATGTAGTAAAGTATTTATCTACAGTATCAAATAACTTAAAAGACTTTCAGATTTTATCTTATGCCTGGTATTTCTATGGTGATAAAGACCCTAAATATTTTTTAAACTTCTTTATTAAATTTGAACAAGCTTTTGGTTTTGCTAGAGGTGAATATTTAAAAGACGACCGTTTCAATGGGATTGATTTTGTTAGGAAAAATTTAAACCAAAATACATTTCATTTTAGCAATGATAATAAACATACACTTTTAAGCAATCAGAAGAGTTATGGTATTTATGGTAAATACAACAGGCCATTTACTGAAATGCGTATAAAAGAGCAAGATGATTTTTCTGAAGTAATGGAAAAATCTTTACGAGCTAAAGTAGATTATAATACATTAGAACAATATGTAAATCGTTTGTTTTCTGAAAAAATAGCAACATTTTCAAAACAAGAACTACAAATTTTTTCTGATTGTTTAAAAAACTCTGTTAAGGAGGAAAAAGAGTTTTACAAACGATTAATTTTAGAAACAAATGGTAATCATGTTCAAAATGATATATTCAATTTATTTGAAAATAAACCAGAGCTTTTAGAAGTAGAATCCTTTAATCTATACAGTTTTATAGATGCTTTAAAAGTCAATTCAGTAACTGAAGAGTTAGATGCTAAATTACTTAAAATTAGAAATGCTGAACAAATCTTAGCGCCCTACTCATATTTGTTTAGAACCTTGCAATCAGAACCCTCATGGATTGTAGATAAAATAGAAAAAGCTACTATATTTGAGTCTTTCCCTAAATTCTTAAACTATCATTTTGATAATGAGGTATTAGATAGTTTTAATTCCTGTTTGAAAAAAGAGAATTATGATAAGGCTTTAGCCGTAATTAACCGTAATAAAACAATAAGTGAAAACAGAAAAAATGTACCATGGATTAAAGAAGAAAACGGAAATGTAATTACTTGTTATTCTGATGGAGCAAGAAAGATTAAGGAGTTTGATAAGGAGTTACATTTTGAAAACAATTACTTCTTACCTACCTATATATCACTTTACAAACAAATAATGTTATCCAATGACTAAACATGTATTAGCAGAGCATTTAAAGGAAGAAATTGGAGGGCATAAAGTAATAGCAGCTGTTTTTCATACCTTTAATTTCGATTCAGATTTTTTTGAAAACTATTTATTGCCATTATTCTTACCTGAAATACCTTTTGGTGATAATAAAATACAAAATACAATCCTTTGGAAAAAATTCCAAAATGATTTACCACCTATTACGGTGTATTGTGATTTTCATGCAAAAGCGCAAAAAGGAATTCATTTAGATTATGTTGTAAGACCAATAGATGTACCTAAAAAAAACGGGGTTAAACCATGCTATCACCCAAAACATAGTTTTGTGTTATTAGATAATAGAGAGTTGATAGTTATTACGGGCTCAAATAACTTAACAGAAGCAGGGTGGTGTAGTAATTTAGAAGGAGGGAATTTTTTTAAATTGAAGTCCAATGAAAATTTCCCAAGGATATTTAAAGATCAACTAAAGTATGTTAATAGAGATATCAGATGGCGTTTCTTTAATGAAGGTTTCCAAGATGAGGATTCTGATAGTAAAGCGGATAATTTATTAGATCAGTTTTTTAGGCCTACTGGCTATACCCAAGAAATTGACGCCATGTATTTTGATACTAGAAGCAAACCTAAAGGTCATTTACAAGATGTTAGGCAACTTATTAATTATATAAAAACGGAATTAAATGATAATGAATCTTTTGATAAAATAGAAGTCATTTCTCCATATTTTTCAAAAGGAATAGGTTTATTTAAAGATTTACAAGAGCTATCTGCTTGCAATGATATTAGTATTTCAATTCCTTTTGAACACAATGATGTTGTAGCACTTCATCAAGATTTGTTTGAACAAGCAAAATCAATGGGTATTCAATGGAAGTCCATAAAAGAAATAAACAACACTAAAGGCTATAGATTTAATCACTCAAAAATATATCAGTTTGTAGGTACCCATAATGTTTTCATTCTAATAGGTTCGGTTAACTTTACTGATATGGCTTGGAAAGGAGTAAAGGAAGGTGGTAATTATGAATCAGCTATTCTATACACAAAACCCAAAGAAGAGTTTAACAGTTTATTAGAAATCTATTCACATGATAACCTCACATTTACGGGGCATAAAGAAGAAGAACAAATTTCAGATAAAAGAGAGGATGCTTTTAAATTAAGTTTTGTGCTAGATTGGAGTGACAACACACTAGAAATTAATAATAACGACGAGGGTAATCAATATGGAAAAATAGAATTTGATAATTTACCTTCAATAAGCATAAATACGTCAAGGTGTGCTACCTTAAGTAATGATCAAATTAGACACCTAGCTAATAATCCGATTATAAAGGTAAGGCCTTCTAACACACAAATATATTTTTATTACTATCCCATACATAAAAATATTGAAGCTAAACCATTGCCAGAACACCTAAATCTTAATGATGCTGAATTACTTCAATTATGGTTAGATCTTGATTCATCAAAAGATAATACCAATATCTTAAGAATAATAGATCAATTTATAGATCGTATTACTGATGAAGCTGGAGATGTTAAAGAGGATGAATTGAATTCAACAGGAAGTACGTTGAATGTTATGGCTACTCATTTAAGTGGTTTGTTAAAATTGCAAATGCGCATGTTCTCAATAGCTAATACTATTACTGAAAAGAATGCAACTATTAAAATGAGAGATTATTATCTGCTTACTAACAATGTTGATACAATTAGCGGTTATAGAAATTTAATTAAAAAAATGGCTGATGATAATAAGCTGAATAATGGATTTTATTGGTTGCTTTTAAACTGTATTGATACATTTTTTTATAAAGATTTAAAAGAAAAAGATTTTAAACTATTTGTTGATTTTTTGAAAATTGAAGAAATAAGGAAAGTATTAAAGAACGAAATTAAAGAATTATCAAAAAAGTTAGTGGATGGAAAGCTAACAGAAAAACATTTGAAATGGACTCTAAAAATGTTGCACAATGATATTAAGTGAAGCTGAGGCAAGAAAAATCATTAATTTAAATCCTTATGAGGCAATTGATACTCAAATAGCAGAAAGACAGTTTCAGGTTATTTTAAAAGGATTTAATTACCTAATTCAAGAGGAGTCAGAAATGTTATATATAGCTGACGAAGTAGGTTTAGGAAAAACATATGTAGCACTAGGGATAGCTTCTTTATTAAGACATTTTGCGTCAAACAAAAGACAAGCTGATTATAAGGACCTCATCTTGGTTCCTAAACGTAACTTGCAATATAAATGGGTAAAAGAAATTAATAATTTCGTTAACCATAATTACATGTTAGAATGTAATATTGTTAAGTCAGTATTAGGTTCATCAGTAGGTAGTTGTTCTGATCAAAGTATTCATCATCAATTAGAAGACTTTGATGATGCAAACCCATCGTACGAAGTCTTTAGAAATTCCTCATTTAGTATAGCTACAAGTGATAATTATGACTGGAAATCAAAATTAGAAAATGCGTTGCCAGATGATTTAAAACCTATTTTTAAAGATGGTGTAGAGAAATTTAAATCAACACATCAGGAAATATACTTAAAGCGCTTATTTGCCTTTTTATTAAATATCTCTTTCCCTAATGTAGATCTTTTAATTGTAGATGAAGCCCATAATTTTAAGCACGGTATTGGTAATGGAGTCTCGTATAGAAACCAAATAGTTTCTAGGTTAATGGGTGTGATACAAGATGAGGATGCGATAATATTTAATCATTTTCCAGAATTAAAATCCAGAATTAAACAGAAAGCAAAAAAAGTTATTTTTCTGTCAGCAACTCCAATTGATAACGGTTTACATGAATTAAAACAACAATTGGATTGCTTTTTACCGAATCACCAGTTTAAAAATGCTGAAAATAGTAGTGATGAGGTTAAAACAAAATTAAATACCTTCATGATTAGAGGTTTGATGAAAATTAAATTAAACCAGGATGGTGATGTAAGTAGAAACATGTATAGGCATGAACACAGGAGAGGTAATGTTGAAAAAGCAGAAGATGCTCAACCACAATATATAGAGGATGATTTAGAATCAATTATAATCGGA
>CAJXHW010000194.1 GCA_913054565.1 uncultured Kordia sp.
AAAGGTTTTAAAGTTGGTTATATTTACTAAAGTTTAAAAGTGGTAATCAAATGATAGTCAGTGATTTTGAAAAATGTCTACGTGATTTTAATAAACAACCGATACATATAATTGGCGGTGTAAATAGTCAATTCGATTATGTGTCATTAGATTTGTCGATTAATAATGATGAGTTAAACCGTTTCGATATTACAAATCCGAAAATATTAGAAACATATATAGCTTCAGTTGTAAGGAAAGGGAATAAAAAAGTAGCGTACGGAGGGTATAACGAAGTTCGTAATATTTACAGTCGGAGTACTCATTTTTACAGAGAAAGTAAATTAGATGAACGTAACATTCATTTGGGATTAGATTTATGGTGCAATGCTGGTACTCCCGTATTGGCAGCATTAAATGGTACAGTACATAGTTTTAAAAATAATACGGCTTTTGGTGATTATGGCCCTACAGTTATTTTGGAACACCAAATTGAAGGTGTGATATTTTACGCACTTTATGGGCATTTATCTTTAGCGTCTTTAGAGACAATTCAGTTAGGAGGTATAGTTGCTAAAGGAGATGTTGTTGGTTATTTAGGTGATGCTAGTGTAAATGGCGATTATCCACCACATTTACATTATCAATTAATACAAGATCTAGAAGGAGCTTATGGTGATTATAAAGGAGTAACCTCAATAAACAATAGGGTTAAAGACTTAGTTAATTGTCCAGACCCTAATTTATTGCTTAAAATATATTAAACAAAAAAACCGAGTTAAGACTCGGTTTTTTTTTATGCTATTTATTAAAATTAGTTTATTAAAACATATTCCCCACGTTGTAATAATGGTTCAGCTTTTTTAAACTTCATAGTTTCTGTTTTGCCACTCATTACATGTTTTACAGTTACTGTGTCATTACGTCCAATTTTTGGGGCATCACGGACTATAGTTTCAGTAATTTGAGGTTGTTGTTGCTGACTTGCAGAAGCTCCAGCAGCTCTGTTTTGTGCAGCGCGCTCATCACTGTTTAAAACATCTGCTTTACTCTCGGTATAGTTTACTTTTTTTGCAACTTGTTTTTCTTCGCTAATTTCAGGGTTTTCTTGTACTGGTAACTCTCCTTTAAATAAGAATGAAATAATGTCCTTATTCATTTCAGCTACCATATTTCTAAAGAGTCCAAAACTTTCTTCTTTATAAATTAAAAGCGGGTCTTTTTGTTCATGAACAGCCAACTGTACTGATTGCTTTAACTCATCCATTTTACGTAAATGTGTTTTCCAAGCATCATCAATAATAGCAAGTGTAATGTTTTTTTCAAAATCAGTAACTAAGGATGTTCCTTCAGAATCATAAGCCTCTTTTAAATTAGTAGAGACATTTAATGTTTTTACACCATCAGAAAAAGGAACTAATATGCGTTCAAATTTATCACCTTGTGTTTCATATACATTTTTAATGATAGGGAAAGCAACTTCTGCAGCACGTGCTGTTTTACTTTGATAATGTGCTAAAACAGCTTTGTAAACTTTAGCAGAAATATCCTGTATGCTTAACTTTTTAAATTCTTCTTCGGTAATTGGAGAGCTGGTAGAGAAGTATCTAATTAATTCAAATTCAAAGTTTTTAAAGTTGTCTCCTGATTTATTACCTGCTGTAATAACTTCAGAAGTATCATAAATCATGTCAGCAATATCGATATTTAAACGTTCACCGTATAAGGCATTTCTACGACGCTTATATACAACATTACGTTGCTTGTTCATAACATCATCATACTCTAACAAACGTTTACGGGTACCAAAGTTGTTTTCTTCTACTTTTTTCTGAGCACGTTCAATAGATTTTGAAATCATACCATGCTGTATCACTTCACCTTCTTCTAAGCCCATTCTATCCATCATCTTTGCAATACGCTCACTACCAAATAAACGCATTAAATTATCTTCCAATGACACATAAAATTGTGAGCTACCAGGGTCTCCCTGACGTCCTGAACGTCCTCTTAACTGACGGTCAACACGACGAGAATCATGACGTTCTGTACCAATAATTGCTAAACCACCAGCTGCTTTTACAGCATCTGTTAATTTAATATCAGTACCACGTCCTGCCATGTTTGTGGCTATTGTAACAAAACCAGCTTGACCTGCTTCTGCAACAATATCAGCTTCTTTTTTGTGCATTTTTGCATTCAGAACATTATGTGGTATGCTTCTTATTTTAAGCATTCTACTTAATAATTCAGAGATCTCTACAGATGTTGTTCCAATTAATACGGGTCTACCTTCTTTTGAAAGTTTGGTAACTTCATCAATAACAGCGTTGTATTTTTCACGTTTAGTTTTATAAACTAAATCGTCTCTATCATCTCTGGCAATAGGTCTGTTTGTAGGAATTTCTACAACATCTAATTCGTATATTTCCCAGAATTCACCAGCTTCAGTTACAGCAGTACCTGTCATTCCTGAAAGCTTGTTAAACATTCTAAAGTAATTCTGAAGTGTTACTGTGGCAAATGTTTGTGTAGCAGCTTCAATTTTACACTCTTCTTTTGCTTCTATGGCTTGGTGTAAACCATCAGAATAACGACGCCCGTCCATAATACGTCCTGTAGACTCATCTACAATCATAACTTTATTATCCATTACAACATACTCTACATCTTTTTCAAATAAGGTGTAGGCTTTTAGTAATTGGTTTAAAGTATGTATACGTTCACTCTTGATACTAAAGTCTCTGTATAGATCTTCTTTCTGAGACGCTTCATCTGCAAGGTCTAACTTTAGAGCTTCAATTTTAGCAATTTCGGTACCAATATCCGGCATTACAAAGAAATCTTTGTTGTCGCCTCCAGAAAGGTGTTCAATACCTTTGTCTGTTAATTCTATTTGGTTGTTTTTTTCTTCAATAACAAAATACAACTCAGCATCTACCTTAGGCATTTCCTTGTTGTTGTCTGCCATGTAGAAGTTTTCTGTTTTTTGTAGTAATTGACGGATACCATCTTCACTTAAAAACTTGATTAAGGCTTTGTTTTTTGGAAGTCCCCTAAACACGCGCAGTAGTTGAATACCACCTTCTTTAGTGTCTCCTGAAGCTATAAGTTTTTTAGCTTCTGCTAAAACGCCAACTAAATGTTTACGTTGTATTTCTACAATATCAGCTACTTTTGGCTTAAGTTCATTAAATTCATGACGATCACCTTGTGGCACTGGTCCAGAAATAATTAATGGTGTACGAGCATCGTCAATTAAAACAGAATCAACCTCATCAATAATGGCGTAATTGTGTTTGCGTTGTACCAAATCATTTGGTGCGTGTGACATGTTATCACGTAAGTAGTCAAAACCAAACTCGTTATTTGTTCCGTATGTAATATCAGCGTTATAAGCCTTACGTCTTTCAGGTGAATTAGGCTGGTAGTAGTCAATACAATCAACTGTTAAACCATGAAATTGAAAAATAGGAGCCATCCATGCACTATCACGTTTTGCTAAGTAATCATTTACGGTTACTAAGTGCACACCATTACCAGTTAATGCATTTAAATATACGGGTAATGTAGCTACTAAGGTTTTTCCTTCACCAGTATGCATTTCGGCAATTTTACCTTGGTGCATAGCAACCCCACCAATTAATTGCACGTCATAATGCACCATGTTCCAAACTACAGGTGTTCCAGCAGCATCCCATGATGTTTGCCATACGGCTTGATCACCTTCAAGAGCAACATAATCTTTAGTTCCTGAAAGTTCTCTGTCATAGGTAGATGCGGTAACACTTACGGTGTCTTCATCTGTAAAACGTCTAGCCGTTTCTTTAACAACAGCAAAAGCTTCTGGTAAAATATCAAGCAATACTTGTTCAGTAACTGCGTAAGCTTCATCGTTTAACTTATCAATTTTTAAGTACAACTCTTCTTTTTTGTCAATGTCTGTAGTTGCTTCAATGTCCTCTTTTAATGCAGAAATAGTACTATTAATCTCAGAAATGGAATCTTGAATTTGAGCTTTAAAGGCAGCGGTTTTTGCCCTTAAATCATCATGGGATAAGTTAGTTAAAGTAGGTTCAATGGTTTTGATTTTATCTACTAAAGGTTTAATTTCCTTGATGTCTTTTTGAGATTTATCTCCTACAAATACTTTAAGTATTTTATTAATGAAATCCATAGTGTAAAATGTTTTAATCCTCATTTAAAGAGGAGAGTGGCTATCAGATTGTCACCTTAATAAGCCGTTGATTTGATGTAACTATAGCAGTTTGTTAATACTGAGGCAGTTACTAATGATACAAAAAAAGCCTCTAGTGATAGAGACTTTTTTGCTTATTTATTTAATATTCTTCTTCGTTCCAAAGATAATCCTCTTCGGTAGGGTAGTCTGGCCAAATTTCTTCAATAGAATCATATTGATCACCTTCATCCTCAATTGCTTGAAGATTTTCTACAACTTCTAAAGGAGAACCGGTTCTAATTGCATAATCAATTAATTCATCTTTTGTTGCCGGCCATGGCGCATCACTTAAATGAGATGCTAATTCTAGAGTCCAATACATAATTGTAACTAATTTTTAATTTTAAGCAAAAATAATTTTTTAAATGAATAAATCAAGTAAAAA
>CAJXHW010000195.1 GCA_913054565.1 uncultured Kordia sp.
AGATACTAGCTTTTTAAGGAATTTGAAAAAAATTATTCTTTAATTAATTTTGTTATTAGTTCTCCATCTTCACCTTTTATACGAACCAAATACACAGCTTTTTCAAGAGACATTATATTAATTGACTTATTTACCTCCGTGGTAGATAAATCAATTACTTTAATTACTCTCCCTGCTACATCATAAATAACTGCTTCATTTAGTTTTAATTGATTAGGATTGATAATATTTACTGTATTTGATGCTGGATTAGGATAAATAGTTACTCCGGCTGCCTCTAAAACACTATCACCCGTAGCTAAAGGCGCTTGTGCAGTAAACTTGATATCATCAATTACGATATCTGATTCATAACTACTACCAGTAATTCCTCTCACTCTTAATTTAACAGCCTGTCCTGTATAGGCAGATAAATCTACTAGCAATGTTTGCCATGATGTTCCTTGGTCAGCAGAAATTGGAGTGATAATATCTGTTTGCCAACCACCAGCTGAAAATAAATCTATGTGTAAGCTTCCCATGTTAACACCAGACATATGATAAGCCAATTCAAAATCATAATCTAGATCTAAATTCACACAACTACTTTCTAATATAGCTGTTTGTGCATAACATCCTGAGGCTTCTGTATATGCATATTTTCCAGATGCCGTTCCAGGAGCATAATCAGTCGTAGGTCCTGTACCTGCTGAAGGTGTTCCTCCTGCATCTATCCTCCAGTCTATATTGTCATCAATTCCGTTAGCTAAGTTTGTCCATAAGCCAGAAAGCCCACACACAGTAGTTCCGCAATTTGATGTTGTAGCACAAGCTGTTTCTGCTTCAAAATCGTCATTAAAACTTGTTGCTGCTGTAGCATTATTTACAGTAATATACGATGTTTTTGTTTCTGTATTATTTCCATGAGTATTAGTAGCTGTTAGCTCAACTGTATAGCTCCCAGCAGCAGTAAATTGAACTTCTATGTTTTGTGAATTAGCATCTGTACCTCCTACAAAACTATATGTTGCAGGTGTAATTGTCCACGTCCAAGAAGTTGGTGTAAACGCTGAATAATCTGTAAACATAAAACTATTCCCTAAACACCCGCTTGTAGCATTGGCTTTAAAACAAGCTATAGGCTTTACCGTACCAGGATCTTTCAAATCACTTTTCCATAAGCCTTGACCATAAGTACTTGCATACAACATTGACTTACATACATCGGTAGGTGCTTGAATTTCAAGTTCAGTTATTTCTAAATTAGCTAGCCCTGATGAATATGCTTCCCAATCAGCTAAATTATCATCCTTATAATACACACCAACATCCATACCTACATACATTGCTCCTACAGTGCTATTGTGATCTATTACAATAGTATTTAATGAAATATTTGGCAATGAACCTGACACATTTGTCCAACTAACACCACTATTTGTAGATTCATAAATATCGTTATTTAAAGCAATGAATAGATGTGTAGGGTCAGTTGGGTCTATTTCTATATCCTTAGGTTCATTAGAAATAGGTAGGTTAGCGCCTAAATCTGTCCAAGAAGGACTAACAGACGTTGCATTGTCTGATCTATATAACTTGTTATCGTAGCGTGAAACATACATTACATCACTATTTGATGTTGCTATAGCAATGTCTCTGATATCACTAGTTCCTGAAAAAGAGGATATCTGCGTCCATGTAATTGCATTGGCAGCAGGAGTTTTTACGTCGTTAGAACGCCAAATGTTTTTATACCCTACAAACATTCTTGCAGGATCACTTGGATCTAGTTTATATGGTGTCACCCATGCTCCTCCTTCAGTTATCCCATTAGTACCATCGTCAGCAATAGTACTAAAATTTGTTCCGTTATTGGTTGATCTTCTGATGTCACCATAGTATAAGGCTCCATACATGTAATTTTCATCGGTAGGATCAATAATACATTCCATACCATCACCACCAATTTCTGTTATAAAATTATCACCTCTGCTAATTCCTGTACCATTATCTTGATAACCATTAATTACCAAACCTTCTTCTGTTTGTGATACACCTATTTTATACACTTGTGCTATGGCTAAGCCACCACTTAAGTCATCCCAAGTTGTTCCTTGGTTTGTTGAAACATATAAACCTCCATCATTACCACTGTATACATTATTTGTATACGGCGAAAACTCTAAGGCATGCTGGTCGGCATGAGCTCCATCAATTCCTCCTGAAGGACCAACCCAATATGACGTACATGTCATAGTTGTACCGCCATCAGTAGATTTCCACATGTTTACACCTCCTGTAAAAATAATATTGGCGTCTGTAGGATCAGCAGCAATAACAGTATCATACCAATACTGACTTCTTGTATCTGAACCATCTACTGGGTATCCCATAATATTAGGTGTAGTTGTTCTTGTAGTAAAACTAATCCCACTATTTTCTGATCTGTATATACCTTTTAATCCTGATCCACCCGCAGCTAATAAGTAAACCCAATCAGGTTGATTAGGAGATACCGCTAAGGCTATTCTTTGAGTTCCTGTAGGAACTCCCGAAGTAACCTGTGAAAATGTTTGTCCATTATCTGTTGAACGGTTTAATGACGATCCTGCTGCATATACGATACTTGAATTGGTAGGATGAAACGCTATATCTTTACATGAAGAAGCTGTAGAAGTATAGGTCCAGTTTGCTCCTCCATCAGTTGAGCGATACACCCTACTATTGGTTGTTGATGCAATTAATATGTTAGGATTGTTTGGATCCATTAAAATTTCATAAACGGTTCTGTTACCCATTCCGTTATTTCTTGGGGTCCATGAAATCCCTCCATCAGTAGTTCTCCATACCCCATAACCAGGAGCATCTCCACTATCACGGTCACCAGTACCAATATACATGGTTGAAGGTGTGTTTGGATCAATAACAATACTTGACACACCTAAGCGTATTAAACCTCCAGAAAATTCGGCCCATGTAGCTCCATTATCAGTTGTTTTCCAAACACCTCCAGAAGGTGCTCCAACAAAAATTGTATTAGGGTCAGTTGGATGAAACGTAATACAGTTTAAACGTCCATTACCATTTAATTGTCCTGTTCCATTTGAAGGAGCTGGTATTGGACCAACTATTTCCCATGTTCCTGTTCCTGAAGTATATGTTCGTGATGCATTTCTATTAGTTGTATTACTTCTGTTGTAACGTTCTATTTCGCGCAACACATGACCATTTGGTGGGAAATTCCCGAATTCATCAACTCTAGACTCCCAATAGTACTCCCAGCGTTTAAATTGTTTTATACCAGACCCTTTAGGGAATTTGGTTTTTCCATCCATAATGGAATCGTAATAGCGATTAAAATCTTCTTGAATTTCAATAAAATTAGCCGAACGATCAAACATCATTTCTTGCCATTTCTCTTGTGAAAAAGCTAGTGATGAAAATAGAAAAACGAGAAGTAGGTAGTTTTTATTCATAGGTTAAGGGTTAAGGGTTAAACATTTTCAAATATACTTTAATTTATTAAAAATGTACATGTTAGAGAATAAATCAATAAAAAAGCACTGCCATTAAATGACAGTGCTTTTTATTAAAAAAACGTATAAGCAACTTATAGCTTTACTTTTTCATTTTTATAATTAAATAAGTTATCAACATCCATTTCTTGCACTTTACCTAATTTAGCTAATGCCTCCATATCAATGTCTTTTTTATTACCTATAACTAAAACATTGTATTTTTCTCCTTTAATGTTTTTATTGAAAAACTCTTTCAAATCTGCCATAGACATCTTTTTAATTGTATTATACATAGCCTCTCTATTATCATTATCGATGCCTAGTTTTTGTAAACGTTCATATGACCAAAATATATTAGATTTGGTTATACGTTGTGCTGCAATTTTCTTTAGTGCTGCTGCTTTAGCTGCTTCAAATTGCTCTTCAGCTTCTGGCATATCATTCATTAAATCCATCATTGCATTTACTGCTTGTTCCATTTTATTAGCCTGAGTACCAACATAAGCCATAACATAATTGGCATCTTCTTTTTTAGAAGCATTTCTGTAACTAGAAAATGCTGAATAGGCTAATGATTTAGATTCCCTAATTTCTTGAAATACTATTGAAGATAATCCGCTACCAAAATAGGTGTTAAATAACGTTGATGCAGCAATATTTTCTGCTTTAAAAGGCTCTCCTTTTGCGAGTAATAACATTTCTGCTTGTACCATATCATAATTTACATAATACACATTACCACCAGTTTCCAACTCTGTATACACTATAGGCTCTGGATATTCTTTTAAATCCGTTGGGGTGTTATGTTTATCATTTAAAGCAGCTACAGCTTTAGACACATCTTTTCCGTAATAGAAAATACGTTGTTTATAATTGCGTAGGTCTTTAACTATGCTCACTAATTCATCTGGATTAATAGCCTCTAATTCATCTAATTGATAAATATTACGTAAACGAGAATTTTCTCCATATTGTCCATAGCTGTATAACCCACTCCAAAGAATGTTTCCTTTTTGAGTTTTATTATCATCTCTACCTTTTGCTATTTTTTCTACATATTTATTATATGTTTCTTGATTTGCAACAGCGTTTTCCCATAAAT
>CAJXHW010000196.1 GCA_913054565.1 uncultured Kordia sp.
AATATATAAAAATTCGAAATTATTCCAACTACTTAATTCTCTATACGGTCAAGAATTTTTTTACAAAATGATTTAAATCGCCAATTATGATGTGTTGCACCAATTCTTAAATTCTCAAGAACGTCAGAATTTATTAATTGTAAATCATTTAAGTACTGAAATGCATTTCTACGCACTTCAAAATGATTTACTGGATGTGTTAAATCTACAAGCTCATTGTAAAAACCATAGTAGTGTTCTTTTTGAAACCCCTTTGTGTTTAAGGCTAATGCAAGCCACAATGTTTTAATATTCATATCATTAAACCCTAGAATGCGCTGAGTAGATTTCAAATAAGATAAACGCTTATCTGGGCTAGTCATCCATAAATTTAAAAGTGCTGTTTCTATAATTTCATATGATCCTTTTTTTAATAAGTTTTCGTATTTCTGTCTAAATCCAAAGGGTATTTTTCGAAAATTATTTGCTAAGGTTTGTTGAACTTCACTGTTTTTACTAGAAAAACCTTCATTAATTAAACTAGAAAATGTAGGGTAATTTGGTTTGTCTAGTAACTCCTCCAGTACTACTTGATGCACTGAATAATGTGAGCTAGGTGGTAATTGATGTATCAAACTTGATGGGATAAACTCATCCTGATCATCTTTTCGATAACTCAAGTAATCTTCTTTTAAGTGTGTCAGTAAAAATGCTGTGTTTTCATTTTTAGTTAATGACCGATTAATTTCATTTTCTGGCAACTGGTAATTCACCAACCATGTAGTTACAAAACCTGACAAGTCTTGCTTACTTTCTTGTTCAACTATAGTTATAAAATCTGATGTTTGTACATTCTTAAATTTGTGCTTTAACAAATACTTTTTAACTGATTTTTTAAATGCCGTATGACCAATTTGCTCACTTAAACAATGTAACGCCCATGCACCTTTTTGATAAAATGTTAAACTACTTGCCTTTGGGTTCATCAAAGGAATTGTATCTGTAGCTTGAGCACTTTTTAATTGTTGTGACGTTTCATACAACTTATAATAGTAGTAATCTTCTCCAAAAACTTCTTTTTCAGCTAATAATGCATAATATGTAGCAAAGCCTTCTTGTAGCCAATGATGAGTGCCGTGAGTTTCAGTAACCAAATCACCAAACCATTGATGTGCCAATTCATGCGCATTAACATTAACGTAATTTTTATCAATAAAAGCCGTGCTGTCAATTACAAAAGTATCTGAAAATAATGTGGTGCTTGTGTTTTCCATACCTGCATATAAAAAATCTTTTACCGGAACTTGTTTGTAATTTTGCCACGGATAAGGTACACCTATTTCATCTTCTAAAAAATCAAACATTTTTTTGGTATACCTATAGGTTGGCTCATACTTTAAGGAGTCTTTTGGATAATAATACATTTCTAGAGCAACCTTACTTTTTGATATTTCTGTTTTCTTTTTATATTTCCCAATAGCAATTGCTAACAAATAACTGCTCATAGGCTGTTGCATATCATAATGCCAATGCTTAAGTTTTGGGGTTTCTTCTACTTTTAACAACTTACCGTTTGCAATAACTTCATAGTTTTTATCGAACGTAATAGACATATCAAACACCACTTTTTCATTCATATCGTCAAAACTCGGGATCCAGTTCGAGTTATCTTTGCCTCGCCCTTGCGTCCATACTTGCATATTTGCCAATGGATGTTCTCTATATTTCCAGTCTATAAAATACATTGCTTTTTTAGGATGGGCTTTATAATTAAATGACACTGAATATTCATTTCCTTTTTTAAACTTACCAAACAACCACAATTTATTAGTAGTGACTTTATACAATGCTTTTTTATCTTTAAAATAAACATTATTAAACACCATATTCTTTGCATCAATATATATGGAATCAATCGATTTTTTTATTTTAAAGGAATAAGTACTTACACCACTTACCTCCTTTTTAATTGGTGAAATTTCTATTTCAGATGTGCACTCTAAAAAATCAACAAACTTAGTTTGCTGAGCTAAAGCACAGTTAATAAAAAAGAATAAGATAAATGGTAATAACAATTTCATTTGGAACAATTAGTAAAATACATTACCAAAGTACAAAAAATGATTAGGAATACTCTTTTTTTAGTATTTTAGTGGCTCAATAAAATTCATCTTGTCTGTATTACAAACCCCTATCGATTATTTAAAAGGCGTTGGGCCAAATCGTGCTGATTTACTAAAAAAGGAATTGGGTATTTTTACGTATCAAGATTTGATTAACTTATTTCCGAATAGATACTTAGATAAAACAAAGTATTACAAAGTAAATCAATTGCAACGCAATGCAGCAGAAGTACAATTAGTAGGGAAAATCATCAACTTGAAAATGGTAGAGCAAAAACGTGGAAAACGATTAGTTGCAACATTTCAAGATGAAACAGGCTCTTTAGAATTGGTTTGGTTTCGTGGGCAGAAATGGATTAAAGACAGTATAAAATTAAATGTCCCATATGTTATATTTGGCAAATGCAACTGGTACAATGGTTTTTCAATGCCACACCCTGAACTTGAACTTTTATCAGAACACAAAGCTAGCATCCGTTCTGCAATGCAAGCCATATATCCTTCTACTGAAAAATTAAGCACGAAAGGAATCAGTAACAAATCAAAAATTAAATTACTGCAAACTTTATTTATAGAAACAAAAGGGAGGTTTCAAGAAACCTTATCTACAGATATATTACGTGATTTAAACTTACTCTCAAAATCTGAAGCCTTATTTAACATTCATTTTCCAAAAAGCTCAGAATTACTAGCAAAAGCACAATTCAGATTAAAATTTGAAGAATTATTCTATATACAACTGCAACTAATTATTAAGAATATTACTCGTAAACACAAAATTAAAGGCTATCCGTTTGATCAAGTTGGTGAGTTATTTAATAATTTTTACAAAAACTATATTCCTTTTGAATTAACCAATGCTCAGAAAAGAGTCATTAAGGAAATTAGAAATGATTTGGGCAGTAACGCGCAAATGAATCGATTACTGCAAGGAGATGTTGGTTCAGGTAAAACCATCGTTGCTTTAATGTCTGTTTTACTTGCAATTGACAATGATTTTCAAGCTTGCTTAATGGCACCTACAGAAATTCTTGCCACACAGCATTATAATGGTATTTTAGAATTAGTTAAAGATTTAAATATTAATGTTAAATTATTAACCGGTTCTGTAAAAGCTGCCCAACGAAAACTAATTCATAAAGAACTTGAAGATGGTACTTTACATCTATTAATAGGAACTCATGCTATTTTAGAAGATAAAGTACAGTTTAAAAATCTTGGTTTAGCAATAATAGATGAACAACACAGGTTTGGGGTAGAACAGCGCTCTAAATTGTGGAAAAAAAATTCATTTCCACCACATATTCTGGTCATGACCGCAACGCCTATACCTCGTACTTTAGCCATGAGTTTGTATGGTGATTTAGACATTTCAGTTATTGATGAATTACCCCCAGGAAGGAAAACAATAAAAACAGTACACCGTTATGACAGTAACAGGTTAAAAGTATTTGCTTTTATGCGTGATGAAATTAAAAAAGGCCGTCAAGTGTATGTTGTATACCCTTTAATTAAAGAATCTGAACAACTAGATTACAAAGATTTAATAGATGGGTTTGAAAGTATTTCTAGAGATTTCCCTAAACCTGAATACCAAATATCAATAGTTCACGGACAAATGAAACCTGCAGACAAAGAATATGAAATGCAGCGTTTTGTTAAAGGCGAAACACAAATTATGGTAGCTACAACCGTGATTGAAGTAGGTGTAAATGTTCCTAATGCAAGTGTTATGATTATTGAAAGTGCAGAGCGTTTTGGCCTGTCTCAATTACATCAATTACGAGGTAGAGTTGGAAGAGGTGCTGAACAAAGTTTTTGTATTTTAATGACCAGCTTTAAGTTATCTAGTGACGCAAAGACACGCTTAGAAACTATGGTGCGTACAAATGATGGGTTTGAGTTAGCCGAAGTAGATTTAAAATTGCGTGGCCCTGGAGATTTAATGGGAACACAACAAAGCGGTATTTTAAATTTAAAAATTGCGGATATTGTTAAAGATAACGACATTTTAAAACTTGCGAGAAGCTAAGCCTATAAAATTTTAAAAGATGACCCTTCACTTATAAAAGATGATCATAAAATTCTAAATTACACCTACCAACAAATTGGCAAACACAAAAATATTTGGAATTACATCAGCTAAGGCTTTAAAATCATAAGCATATAATGTTCTTTTAACTTCATACTGGATGCGCACCAATCTGAACCAGTGAAAAATTATTATTTGATTCTTTTGCTAATGTTTGCACTTTGCCAAGCAAAGGTTGTTATTGTAAAAAGACACAATAACAAGGTTAAGTATTTTTTTGAAGTCTTCACAATTGTAAACTTAACACTATTAAAACATTATTAATCTCTGATTATTGTTTAATTCACATAGCTGTATTTAATCTAATTCATAATACTGTTAATTATGTAGTGTTTTCAAGAGCTTAAGAGATTAAAGCTTTTTTTTTGCACAAAACCCTATAAAATCGTAACATT
>CAJXHW010000197.1 GCA_913054565.1 uncultured Kordia sp.
TAAAATAATTTTTCTCATTTTTTAATGAATTTAGTGTTTAACTAAAGTTTTTAAAGTGATGACTGTTTTTTATAAGCCATCACTTTTATAAAATTTAATATCCAGGATTCTGATGCTCAGGATTAATGTTGGTATTCACATCAATTTCTGTTTGCGGAATTGGATATGTTAACCTATAATAATCAGCATCATTGGAAGTGAAATTGTATTTCACCCAATGATCTCCTTCTCGTACAAATGGAAGATTTCTTCTTTTGATATCGTTCCATCTAAATCCTTCTCCAATCAATTCTTTTCTTCTTTCTAAAAGAATTTCTTGTAATAGTTCATCGCCTGTTTTTGTGCTTTTTGAAGCACCTGGGATGGCTCTTTTTTGCACTTGGAATAAGGCTTCTTGAGCAGCAACATCGTTTCCTAACTCAACTTCAGTTTCCGCTTCAATCAAGTACATTTCTGCAGCACGAATACTAATTTTCTCAGCATTTCCAATTTTTTCGATATGCTGAAATTTTAATGTTAAGATGTTATCAGGATCAATATTTGCTTGTTCTAAGAACCAGTTTATACGTAAATCTACTGGTGAGTATTCTTCAAAGATTTCTCTATCAACTCTAATAGAACTATAGCCTTGCACCGGCCAATAGAAAGAAGGTAAACTCAAGTAAATATTGTTGTCATCTGGAGTATAAGCAACTGAAAAAATAGTTTCTTCGTTTGAAGCGTTAAATCCAGTTAACAAATCATATCCATCCATCAATTCTTTATTGGCGTATGCTAATTGTGCATTGTCTCTTGCTTTAGCCCATTCACCCATATTTAAATACGCTCTTGCTGCAATTGCTTGTGCCGCATTTCTATCAAAGAATCCTGAGAAATTATTAACTTCTAACATTTCTTTAGCGCTCTCTAAATCGCTTATAATTGTTTGGTAAACCTCGCTTAATGGTGCTCTTGGTAAATCTTCATCATCATGATTTAAAACGGTTGTCACATTCATAATGCTTAATGCATTTGGATCGCTTAAGTATGAAGGCGCAAACATCTCTGTTAATTTTAACATAGTAAATGCTCTTAATACCTTTGCCTGACCAACAAGATTATTCAATTCAGTTTCTGTGATATTTGGAATTCTATGCGCTTGTGTTATGATTTTATTAGCATCATAAATTACTTTGTAACCAGTATTCCAAGGATTAGATGCCCATTGGTAGTTTGCTAAAACATCCATTTGATATACAGCCACAAACCATCCCCAGTTATCAACAGAATTTAACATGATGTCTTCTCCCATAAGATCACCAGCAATTGGCATATATAAACCTTCTGCAGTGTACGAACTCAAATTGTCATAGGCTCCAACTAGTGCTGATTCTGCGTTAGAATATGTGCTAAACACTACATCTTCAGAAATAGAGGATGTAGGCTCTAGTTCTAGGTACTCCTCAGAACAAGATGTCATCAACATTCCAATCGCCATAAGGGTTAAAACCGCTCTCATATACATATTATTTTTTATTGTATGTTTCATAATTGTCAATATCTTCTATTATAAATCTACTTTTAAACCAAAGGTTACAGTCTTCACGCCAGGAATATTGTTGCTAGTTGTACCAGCAAGAGACACTTCTGGATCAAATCCATTAAAATCTGTAAGAGTCCATAAATTTTCACCTGATACAAATGCTCTTAATCTTTGTAATTTTATTTTCTGTAATAAACTTGCAGGTAAATCATATCCTAATGTGATATTCTTTAATCGTACATAAGAGCCATCTTCAAGAAAACGTGAAGAAATTTGATTTCCTCTATCCACGTTATTTGTTACATATCTAGGAACATTTGTGAATCTGTTATTCGGAGTCCAAGCATTTAAGGCTTCAGCAGAAAGGTTGTCACCTGGATTTACACCGTCGTGCATGCTGCCGGCATAATTATAGTTATAGATCTGACCTCCATGACTGAAATAGAAATAGAAGTTTAAATCAAAGTTTTTATAGGTAAAAGAATTGTTGAATCCTCCATAAAAATCTGGAAGAGCAGAACCCAATCTTGTTCTTTCTGCCTCAGTATAATCACTAGTTACCATTCTTTCTGAACCAAGCGGATCAGTATAAGCAGAGTCAGGTTGTGTATCTCCGTTGTCAATATCATCTGAATCAACATTGGTAAACCACATTGGCGTTCCATTATCAGGATTAACACCAGCCCATTCTCTCATGTAGAATTGGTGTCTATTTCCACCTTCTTCTAAAATTTGAGTTGCACCTTTAATTTTATCAGTAGTTAAACTTAAAATTTCGTTGGTGTTTCTAGAGGCATTAATTCCTAAACTATAGGTAAAGTTCTCAGTATTTACTGCATCGAAGTTTAACATTGCTTCAATACCCGTATTAGACATGCCACCGATATTGGCTAAAATAGATCTAATACCTTTTGCAGCTGATAAGTTTACACCGTATAACAACCCATCAGATTCACGAGAATAAAACTCAAAAGTTGCACTCAATTTATCGAATACACGAGCCTCTAATCCAACGTTAAAACTTGCGATTTTTTCCCAAGTAAGATTTTTGTTTTCTAGCTGTACTGGAGATAAACCAGGATACCCGCCGTAGTTAAATCCAGCGCCATATAAACCTAAAGAAGAATAGTTTCCAATATCATTATTACCTGAAGTACCATAACTTGCTCTTAATTTTAAGCGGTTTAACCATGCAACGTTTTGCAAAAAATCTTCAGATGATAGTAACCAACTTCCTCCAACAGAATAAAATAGACCGTAACGCTCATTTTCTCCAAATCTTGACGAACCATCACTACGTACACTAGCACTGGCGTAGTATTTTCCGTCATGATTATATTTTGCTTGTCCTAAAAAGGAAATCATTTTCCATTCAGAAGTTCCACTACCTGGAGTCTCTGGAGATGCTCCCCAAGTTAATTCTGTAAATCCTGGAATTGAAAAATCAGTTACACTTGCGCTTAAACTTGTAGCAGTTGCTCCGTATAATTCTTGCCCAGCTAACAATTCTAAATCACCTTTTTTTAGCGCTTTTTTCCAGTTTAATATGTTAGAAAGGTTGTAGGCAATATTTTCTGAAACAGAATGAGTAGATCTACCGTTTACACCAGCACCGTTTCCGTGCTCTGGGTTGTAGTAGTTTAATCCTTTACTTGTAGAATAATCTATACCTCCGGTAGTTCTAAAACTTAAATCTTCTAATATTTGGAAATTTAAATAACCATTTGATATAACTCTTCGTCCCTTATATTCGTATTTGTCTAATTCAGCCAAACCAACTGGGTTAAAATCGAATACAGCAGTATTGTCCCAGTTATAATCTCCTGTTCCTGTATAAACTGGTGTAGCCGCATTAATTTTTTCAGCGGAACTTACAGGGTTCGATCCGCCAGACCCTCCTGGAGGTGCGGTAGTTTCAGAGAATGACACGTTTGTGTTCATTCCTGCAGTTATGAAATTATTTACCTTGTGATTTACACTTAACTTAGAAGTATATCTTTTAAAATCTGAACTTAATGTAGTTCCAGAATCGCTGAAATATCCTAAAGAGAAAAAGATTTTGGTATCATCATTTCCACCAGCAACACTTAGGTTGTGGTTGTTAATAACACCTTGCTTGTAAATCTCGTCTCTCCAATCTGTATTGGTTTCAACTAAAGTTCCTGGAATTAATTTTCCATTATCATCTAGTGGATTGTCAACTCCAAATGGGTTGTGACCCACGATGTCTTCAACTGTAGAATGAGCGTAAGCTCTAGCATCTTCTATGCTGTTTCCACCCAGTATTGATTGGTTGTACAATCCCATCCAACTTTGCTCATAAATCTGTGTAGAATTCATCAATTGGTATCCTTCAGAAATACGGTTAGAAAAACCCATTTGAGAATCGAAAGAGATTCTGGTTTGTCCAGATTTTCCTTGTTTTGTAGTAACGATAATAACCCCGTTAGCCGCTCTAGATCCATAAAGAGATGAAGCCGCAGCATCTTTTAATACCGTAATTTTTTCAATATCGTTTGGGTTGATATCTGATAATCCACCAGATAATGGAACTCCATCAATAATGTATAATGGTGCACTACTAGCGCTTAAAGAGCCAATACCTCTAATTCGAACTTGACTTCCTGATCCAGGTTGACCAGAACTACTGGTAACTTGTAATCCTGCAGTTGTACCTTGCAGTGATTTTACAAATGAGGTTACCGGTCTGTCTTGAATTACTTCGTTATCTATTACTTCTGCCGCTCCTGTAAATGCTTCTTTAGTAGTAGTACCATAAGCAACGACCATTACTTCGTCTAGCATTTCTTTGCTTTCTTCTAATGCTACATTAATTACGGTTTGAGAGCCAACAACAATAGATTGATCTTCCATTCCAATGAATGAGAATTTTAATACGGCCTCTTCCGATGGAACATTGATAATGTAATTTCCATCAAAATCTGTATTGGTTCCTATTGAGGTTCCTTCAACTATCACATTTACACCTGGGATTACTTCACCAGTTGTAGCTTCTTTAACTATTCCTTTT
>CAJXHW010000198.1 GCA_913054565.1 uncultured Kordia sp.
ATTAGTGCCAATAATAAAATTATTAGCATTGAAAACTTTATCCTACACTTTTATATGTCTTGTTTTTTACACCCTTTCCTTCGCACAAGAGGCACAAACTATTTCTGGTAAAGTAGTTAGTACAAATGGCTTAGGTTTAGAAAGTGTACATGTTATTAATTTAAATTTAGTTACGGGAAGCATCACTAACAAAGAAGGTAATTTTGAAATTAGAGCTGTTGCAAATGACACCTTACACCTATCTATTCTTGGATACAAATCAATAAAAATAAAAGTCACTAATGACTGGATTAAGTTTGGTAATTCAAATATTGAGCTAACTGAAAGTGCCTACGCCCTAGAAGAAGTTTTAATCTACCCACACAAGCTAACTGGTTTTCTTGAGATTGACACCAAGTACATTCCGATTAACAACTCACAGCGATATAGTATTTCTGGCCTACAAAAAGGATATGAAGCTGGTAAAAAAGGACCTGGTGCCATTAATAAATTATTGGGCGCAATATTTAATCCTGCAGATTTACTCTACAATACCTTTAGCAAAAAAGGAAAACAGATGCGTAAATTACGCCAAATGAAACAAGATGATGAGATTAGGAAACTACTTTCTCAGAAATTTGACCGAGACTTACTAACCTCCTTCTTGCAAATTGACAAATCAGAATTAGAAGATGTTTTAAGTCAGTGTAGTTACTCTAAAAGTTTTATTCAAACCGCAAATGATCTTCAAATTTTAGATGCAATTAGCGGATGTTTTGAAGAATACAAAGTATTGAAAAAGAAATAACTCACTTGTGAAAAGCTCCGCCCTATTAATATTATCACTCTTAATTGGCTTATTTTCTTATTGCCAAGAAATTTCAGGGGTTAAAATTAATAACACAAAAACGTATTCTGAAGATTCAGATATATACGTTAGATACTTAAACCCAAAAAGCGACGTAAAACACAATGCTGCAGTTTTTATAAACAATGAGTTTTTCAAAAACGGCTATACTCTGTTAAGAACTGTGGCCCCAAATAAAATCGAGTCTGTTAATGTAGAGAAAGGAACTTTTAAAATAGATGGTATTGAATATCACGGTAAAATACTAATTACTTTAAAAACAGATTACACACCTAAGATCATTACATTAAATAATCTTATTACAAAACATTTAACACTTGATAACAATCCGATTATACTTCAAATAGATAGCAATTATGTAAACGATGATTTTAACAACTATATAGTTGATGAAAATTATATTTTACAAATTAACGCCACTACAGTTACTACATCAAAAAACGGTAAAATCAATATGTTGTACTTAATGACGAAATCGGATAAAAATATTGAAAAGGCTAATCAACCTAAGCAAATTATCATCCGAGGCACTGAGTAAATTACCAACTATCTAGAGTTGTTTTGAATGATAACGCTCTAATATTTTATCAATACTTTTTATAGATTTCTGCATCCAAATTAAGCGTTGCTCTTCTTTTTCCTCCTCAGTTAATTGCCAATTTATTGTTGAATTTCGGAGTTTTGAGGTAATTGATTGTAATATAATTGCTGCTGACACAGAAATATTTAAACTTTCAGTGAATCCCACCATTGGAATTTTTATAAATCCATCTGCCTGTTGCATGACATTTTCACTTACACCATCTCGTTCAGAACCAAAAAACAGTGCGCTTTTTTTTGTGACATCAAAACTTTCAACCAAACATGATTCATTGTGTGGTGTTGTTGCTATAATTTGATACCCTTGCTCTCGTAACGCCTTAATACATGCTTCTGTATTTGAGTGGTATTGTAAATCAACCCACTTCTGTGCACCCATGGCAATTTCTTTATCTAATACGTTTTTATGCTGTACTTCTATGGCATGTGCTTTTTGAACACCAAACACATCACAACTTCTAATAACCGCACTTGTATTATGCATTTGATACACATCTTCTAACACCACAGTAAAATGTTTGGTGCGATTATTGAGGATTTCATCAAACTTGTCACGTCGTTTAGGAGTTACAAATTCTTCTAAATAAGAAAACAATGCTTTATCAACCATAAAATAAGTATATTTAGGGTACAATGTAATTAAAGAAAAGTAATAAACAAACGCATGAAACAACTACTTTATATCATTTTATTTATTTTAACCCCATTACATTTTTTTGGTCAACAAGAGTATTCTAAAATTGATAATACTCGAGAAAATGATTATAAAATTAAAGATTTTGGCACTCGTTTATCAGCAAGTTATTCTAACGGTAACAATCAATTTTTCTTAAACTCAATTATGCCAGATCGATTTTTTCCTAAAGTTGTACTACATGATGACACTAATAAAAAGCTATCTAAATTTAACCAAAAGTTTAATACTGACTTCAAAACAAAACTTACCTCATTTCCAGATGAATTAATTAATGATTTAAAAAAAGGTGATTTCTATAACTTTGTCAGCTATCATTTTGACCCTCTTGACAAAACATATCATTTGATATATAGGTACTATTCAGAAACATATGGACTTGACTACCATGACTACCGTATTCTAACAACTAATGACACCTTAATTATAGATGATGTGTTTATCTATTCAAGCAGTCAGAAATTATCGGAAACTATTAAACTATTTTATTTAAGTGAATTACCTAAAAACTACATCAGCTCATTTATAAAAAAACCAGAATACAAGTACATATTAATGCTCAAAAATTTTGTTGATGCAAAAAATGAAACTAATCTTGATAAGGCATACAAACACATTTCATTATTAGATAACTCCTTAGATAAAAAAGATCGATTTACTGCAATGTTAAAACTAGAACTTTCAAGATCTATTAGTGAAGAAGCTTATTTTGAATCTATGGAAGATGTGTTACTAAACTTTACAATAGACCCTAGCATAAATTTATCTGCCATTAGATACCATTACTTAAACAAAGATTATGAAGCCGTTTTTAAAAGCATTAACAGCATACAAAATCATACTAACGACAGTTTTTTAGATTTTGAAAAAGGAAACCTATCCTTTGCTGTTAAAAATTATGAGAGTGCCGAAGTATTTTACAAAAACATGATTGAGAACTACCCAAGCTTTCATTTACCAAAATTCAGCTTACTTGTAATTTATGAACATGAGCATGCGTATAAAAAAGCAACCAAACTATTGGCAATAATTTTAAACACTTCAACTTATAAAAAAGAAACTTTAATTAAAAAAGTGAAAGAGCAATTACCTTTAATTGCAAATAGCTTGGAGTTTAAACATTGGACTAAAAAACAATCGTCATGACCTATATACGTGTTAAAGATACTCAAGTAACTATTTCTGAATTAATGCTTCCATCCCACTCTAATTTTAGTGGCAAAATTCACGGAGGATACATTCTTTCTTTATTAGATCAAATAGCCTTTGCTTGTGCCTCAAAATTTTCTAGAACATATTGTGTTACCGCCTCTGTAGATACTGTAGATTTTTTAAACCCTATTGAAGTTGGCGAATTGGTAACTATGAAAGCATCAATAAATTATGTTGGCAACACCTCAATGGTTGTTGGTATTCGTGTAGAAGCTGAAAATATTAGAACAGGTATAAAAAAACATTGCAATTCCTCTTACTTTACAATGGTTGCAAAAGACAAAACCAATAATAGCACGAAAGTTCCAGGGCTAATTCTAGATGACACTATTGAAATTCAACGTTTCTTAAAAGCAATTAAAAGACATGAAATGAAAAAAAATCGCCAAAACGAATTTGATAGAGCAGATTTTATTCCGCAAGATTATTTAAAAGATTTAGAAAATTATAATGTAAAAGTTGAATTAAAATAACAAAGGCCTCTCTCGAAAGAAAAACCTTTGTTTAATTTCTTTTAAAAATTTGTTATAATGTTTCTGTTTTTGTGCAAGAGCTATTGTTTATTTTACAGTCTGTACAATACCCATCTCCAGCAGAATCACGCTTAGGGTTACAACCTCTTCTACAACCTGCACACATCAAACCTGAACCCGAACCATCAAGCCTATATACCTCATTTGTAACAATTAAATTATAAGCCAATTTAAACCTTTTTGATGTTTCTTCACAAACACCTTCAGCTACTAACATATCGTAACCATTATTACTTTTAGCATCTACTAAGCTAAAATCCTGAATACTTACATTATGACCTGATTTAAGCGATAATAAATTATAATATTTCTTCAATAAAAGTAGCGAATTACCGTCTTCTAACACAAACACATTAGATTTTATTTGGCCTACTACAAATTCATTTTTTTTTATTGATTGACCTATCTTTTGTTCCAACAAATGAACTTCTTCTGATGCTTCGGTCACCAATTCAAAATAATTTGTGTCTTTTGATACTTCTTGTTTTTCCCCTTGTTGCATATCATCTTGAGAACAAGACAATAACATTACAGCATTTAATAGTACTATAACAAAAATATTTACTGTTTTCATAATAAAATTAGTTTTTTAATTAATAAAATTTACCCATAAGCTTACAATTGTCAATA
>CAJXHW010000199.1 GCA_913054565.1 uncultured Kordia sp.
AAACAAACAGCAATAGTATACTAGTCAATGATATTATAAAAAACAGACGTGATTTATCTGTTTTTCTCCATACACTAAAACTTATAAACAATGCTAAAGGCAATAATATGTATGCATATTCCTCAATCGATAAACTCCATGCCTCAGTAAAAAAATCAGGATGTGGTGTGGTAAAATTTTGAAGAAACACAAAATAATTTGCAACATTATCTGGAAGCGTATAGCCAAAACTTACACACAATAGAATGTTAATTATAAGGATTAAAATATAATTAGGTAAGGTTCTCAACCATCTGCGTTTCCAAAACAATAATAAATTAGAGAATTTAACTTTATTACTCAGTAGTGTTCTCAAAAGAATACCTCCTATTAAAAAACCACTTAACACAAAAAACAAATCAACACCAATAGCACCAAAAACTCTTACTAACGTTACTATTGAATTTGTAGATTCTGGAAATAATATATAAGTACAATGAGAAACAACTACAAGGCTAATTGCTATAGTTCTTAATAAATCTAATCCGAAAATTCGTTCTTTTTGTAACGATTTCATAAACCAATTAGATTTAAAATAGCCTAACTAAAATAAATTAGTGATAATTTCTTCTTTAGTAATTCCTTCTGCTTCGGCTTTATAATTTTTTATAATTCTATGTCTCAAAACACTTATAGCAACAGCTTGAATATTTTCTATATCAGGAGAAAACTTTCCATGAATTGCCGCATGTGTTTTAGCCGCTAATATCAAATTTTGTGATGCTCTAGGTCCTGCCCCCCAATCTATATACTGATTAACCTGATCTGGTGCTCCGGGAGTATTTGGTCTTGTTTTACTTACCAACCTTACTGCATACTCTACAACATTATCTGCTACAGGAATACGTCTTATTAATTGCTGAAATGAAATAATCTCATCAGATGTCAACAATTTATTTACTGTTACATTTACATCAGAAGTTGTGTTTTTAACCACATTTACCTCTTCTTCAAAAGTTGGATATGTTAATTCAACAGCAAACATAAACCTATCTAATTGCGCTTCTGGCAAAGGATATGTTCCTTCTTGTTCAATTGGGTTTTGTGTTGCCAATACAAAATAAGGTAAGCTTAATTTATAATGATTTCCTGCAACAGTAACTGATTTCTCTTGCATAGCCTCTAATAATGCGGCTTGTGTTTTAGGTGGCGTTCTGTTAATTTCGTCTGCTAAAATAATATTCCCAAAAATAGGACCTTTAACAAATTTAAACGCTCTATTATTATCTAATATTTCACTTCCTAAAATGTCAGATGGCATCAAATCTGGTGTAAACTGAATACGCTTAAAGTCCAACCCTAATGCTTGTGCTAGCGTATTTACCATTAATGTTTTTGCTAAACCTGGGACACCAATTAACAACACATGTCCTCCAGAAAAGATAGCCAATAATATCTGTTCAATAACAGCATCTTGACCAACAATTACTTTAGCAATTTCTTGCCTTAAAAGTTTGTGCTTTTCTACAAGTTGGTGAATTGCTGCTACGTCTGACATATTATTTTTTCAACCAATTATTAGTAAACTCACAATTTCTATACTCTCCTGTAATTTTTATGTAAGTATCTTTAATTTTTTCCTCTTGCCATTTAGCAATAGTCTCAATTTGCTTCTCTTTTAACGCCAACTCTTTAATCTTTAAAAAGTCCTTTCCATATTCAGCAACGTGCTCTTCTTTTTTATCAGACACCATTAGAAGCTTATAAAATGCTTTTCCTGTTCTGTCATATTCTAAAATTGGATTTGAAACAACACCTTCTTCTAAATTAATTACTTGAGAATACAATGTAGGATCCATTTTAGTTAATTCAAATATATGGTCAAAAGTCTCTGGGTTTCTTAACTTCCCGCCATCATATTTTGTTTCTTTTTCATCTGAAAATTCAATAGCTGCTTTTTCATAAGTAATCTCCTTATCAAGAATTCGTTTTCTTAAGGTATCTGCTAATTTTTTAGCTTCTTGTAAGTTTTCATTTGAAACCTGTGGCATTAACAAGATGTGTCTTACGTCTACTTCTTGACCTCTGATTTGGTCAACCATTAAAATATGGTATCCGAATTCTGTTTTAAAAGGCTCAGAGATTTCACCTTCATCTAAACTAAAGGCTGCTTCTCTAAACTCTTTCACCATACGTGGTTTTTTACGATGTAACGTATATTTACCTCCTGTTGACCTTGAAGGTTCATCTTTAGAGTACAATACAGCTTTTGAAGCAAAACTAGCACCGTTTTCTAGCACATCTGCTTTAAATTGCTTTAACCTATCAATCACTTTATCAATTTCTGATTGTGGCGTTTTAGGTTTTAATATAATTTGTGAAACTTTTAATTCTGCTCCAAAAGTTGGTCTGTCATTTTCAGGTATCTTATTGAAAAATGTATACACCTCTTCAGGACTGATTTCAACATCTTCAACTATTTTTCTAGTCATTTGACCAGCTAATTTGTTTGTTTTAATCAAGTCAAACAGTTCTTTTCTAAAAGAAATTTCATCATCTTTTTTATAGAAGTCAAGCACTTTTTTCATATCCCCACCAACTTGAGATTTCATATAATCTATTTGTTGGTTTACAGTACTTTCAACCTCATCACTAGATACCACAATACTGTCTTGAATAGCATGGTGTGCATATAATTTATCTTCTAACAGTTTACCCATAACATTACATCTGGTAAAATCTGCCGTAGATACTCCTTGACTTTTTAACTCAATAAACATTTTATCGACATCAGAATCTAGTACGATATAATCACCTACAACTGCTGCTACACCATCAATTTTTTTCTTGTCTGTTTGTGCAGAAATTAGTGTTGTAAACGCTAATAAAATAGCTGTAATATTAATTGAAAATTTCAAATTCTTGATTTTGTATTGCATCTTTTCTAACCTCAGTTTCTAATTGCTTAATTAGTTTTAATTTTCTTTTGTTGAGAATAATTTGTTTTAAGGTTTGCGTCATGTAATCTTGCGGCGCAGGCTCATTTCTTTTCAACAAATCATTAATTTGCACCAAATATAGTCTTATTGAATCTTCAAATTGTATAAAATTAGATTTTTTTAACAAATGAGAATCTGTATTATTAGCTATTATTGGTAGTTTTTGTAATAATTGAGATTTTTTAACCCATACAGAGTCATTTAACATAAACGAATGAAATTGAATTGATAAGGAATCTAGTACTATTCTATCAATACTATCAAAACGCCTAAAACGTTTTTCTATACTTTTAATGTCGGAATGATTTTTATTAATTGTAATAGACCTGAATCTTAATAACTCTTCGTTTAACTTAAAATTCTGCTTAGTGTGTTTAAACAAGCTATCATATTCACTTTTAGTAATAATAGTGTCTATTTTTTTTACAATTAATGCATTCATATAAGCATTAGTATATAAATCTAACTTATAATCTTCAGCTAACTTATCAAAATCGGATAGTTTTTCTTGATCTAAATTTATTTCAGCGCGTTGTTTTAACAATTGCTTGGTAGCCCAATTATTAATGTATTGATTTGAAAATAGCAAACTATCAGGTTCAGACAAACTCCCTGGATAATCGTTTATGAAATCTGATTTATATAAATACTCTCCGTTCACTCTTGCAATGATCACTTTTTCTTCTTGTGATTTGAATAATTCACAAGATGAAAAAATCACTAATACAACAAGTAAAAGTACGGTATGTTTACATGTTTCCTTCACTATAATTATAATGTTTCTTTTAACTTATTAAGTACCTTTTGATTAATTTCAA
The DNA here is from genome assembly GCA_913054565.1 of uncultured Kordia sp. Classification (GTDB taxonomy): domain Bacteria; phylum Bacteroidota; class Bacteroidia; order Flavobacteriales; family Flavobacteriaceae. The sequence continues at coordinate 3,797 of CAJXHW010000199.1, forward strand.
CCTTATATTTTGCTCTCAACTCTACTAACCAATCTTTTTCTAATTGTAACTGATAATCATTTATAACTTTTCCTTTTACCTCATCAAATTCCTGTTGACTAGGCACAATTTTCTCAATTGCATTTAAAACCACATATTGTTTGTTATGTTTAAACACCTTAGAAACTCCTTTTTTATAAACATAATCTTCTGGTATTTCCTTATCATTCATCTGAAAATCTCCTTGAGAAACAACCACTTTATTTTCCTTTTCTTTTAATGTTTCTACACTAAATTCTTTTTTCAATAACTTTCTAACTTTTCTAGCTGTTTTTCTATCTTCACTAGTGGTTATCACAGCCTCTACTCTATCACCCCAAAAGTATTTATCTTTATTATTTTCATAAAATTTTTGCAGCGCAATGGTATCTTTTTTTGATTTTCCCCAAATTTCTTGTTCCATTAATTCAAACAACAACAAGCCTTCTCTATACTCTTGAACAATGTTACCAAACTCAGGATACACCGTTTCTAAATTATCATTATGATAGGTGTAAATTCTATGGTTTATATATGTTTCAAAACTGCTGTCGATTATTTTAGAGATGTCAGTTTTATTTTTATATGCTTTACTTTTTGAGTTTAAATAGGTATAATAATCTAAATATGTAATTGTTGTATTTTCAAAAGTTACCATTAAAGTAGTATGC
>CAJXHW010000200.1 GCA_913054565.1 uncultured Kordia sp.
TTTTTAAAAACGCCCAAACGAACCTTAAAATACTGTAAAATTTCATTGAGTATATCTTGTCGTGTTTGAGCACTATATTTTATCAAGTGTTATTCATCAAAATTTACGTCAAATAAGGTTTTTAATTGGTCTATTTTTGTGGAATTTTTTTCGTGGTAAAAGAAGCTTTGGTTAAGGGTTTTAATATCAGGATATATGCCAAGGTGTTGCGATAGTTTTAGTAAAAATAGCAAATGAAAGTTTGCATTAAACTCATGTATGTCATACCAAAGTAAAGCGGCTTCAAGGTAATTATACAGTTCTTTATTTTGTTCTTCTTCTTTAAGGCAACTTTGTAATATTTCTGCAAGAGATAATGCAACTGTACTTTTGTAAATATTTGTTTGTAATGATGTGTAAGTGTGTTTTAATTTTACTTCAGATATTTTTTGTAACGATTGGTTTTGTTTATTATTAACCTGAATTTCTAATTGTGATAATACCTGAAAATATGCTGGGTTTAATTTTCCTTTTTTAGATTGTAAGACATGATGTAAAATGTAAGATTGTATACCAAAATCTACGGTATAACATGTAACAATTAACGAGTTGTCTTTGTATTTTATAGCCGATAGAACTATTGCTTTTGTAGTAGAAATCATTATCTAACTACCATAACTTTTTCAACGGTGGTTTCTTCACTATCTTTTGTAGTGACCATGATGATGTATACCCCAGAAGCTACTTTATGTTTTCCAAAAGCAGTCATGTCCCAATCAAATGCTGTACCCCCTGTAACAGTAGTTTCGTAGACTAGGTTTCCGGAATTATCAGTTATTTTTAAATTAGAACCATCAACTAATCCCCTTATCTTTAACCTAAAACTTGGGTCTTTAAGATGTTGCGGTCTAACGGGGTTAGGAAAGGCATATACATTTTCTAGATTTGTAGCAGATTCAGTTGCATTTGAGTTAAAAGAGACCATTCCTTTTTCTGTAGCAAAATAAACCTTACCACTTTTATGGTCAATAGCCATATCTGTAATACCGTTTGATGGTAATGGAGAGTTGTCTTTTGTAAAGTGATAAATAGTTTCTTGTCCATCAGCGGAAATATAAAATACTCCTGCGTCAAAAGTTGCTATCCATTTATTATTTGCGCCATCTACTTCAATATCCGTTATAAATTGTCCAAACATTAATTCTTTTGGGATACCATCATCCAAAATTATTATAGCTTCAGCTTGGGGATTAGAAGATGAGAAAAAGCCAGAGGTGTTGTAAAGAACACGTAAGCCTTGAGCAGTACCAATCCATAAATTATTATCAAGATCAATAGCTAAACCTCTAATTTCTGTATTAGGTAAATTTCCATTCTCAACAGTTAATTTTTTTAATAAAACACCTCCTGAGTTTTCTTTCATACCAATCAATCCATTTTTTGTAGAACCCACCCATTTAGTATTGTTTTGGTCAATAACAATTTCTTCAAACCCATTTTCTGCAGAAGGGTTTGAAATAACACTTAAAAAGTCAAAGGATTCCCATGTGTTATTTTGTGGATCATATGATTTTAAGGGGCTTGATACTTTAAAATTGGTAAACCACAATTTTCCGTTTTTATCAAAGGTAGATTTTCCAATACGTAAATGATTTGGTGTGGTTGTATATGGTCCCCATGTTTCTAAAGGTAAGTCATTGATACTGTATAATGTAGTAGCTACACCATTGTTTAGCTCTAAAACACCATCAAAACATGAACTTAAAAACACTTGATTGCTGTTAAAAGGGTTAATGGCAACATCTACTATATTTCTTGCTCCTAATAGATTGCTAAAAGGAGTGTTATTCCAAGTATCATTGTTTAAATGACTAAACCCTTGGCTTTTGACGGGCGATGGATTAAAATATAAGCTATAATTTCCGTAAACAGCCCATGCTTCGTTGTTATTGGCATTTATGGTAAAGACATTGTTTTCTAATAAGCCATTTGGTTTAATTTGATCAATGTTTGTGCCATCTGTTAAATTAAAGCGGTAAATTCCATTATTTTGAGTTCCTATAAACACCTGATTATTGGCTATAGTAGCAACTGTGAAGTTGGATTCATAACTTGCTTGGTATGGAATGGTTAAGGTGTTTATGAATCCAGATTCAAAAACATAGCAATTGGTTGCTGTGGTGATAATCATTTTATTGTCATTTACTCTATGGTCTAAAACCGCAGTGTAATTAGCCAAATTAATAAAACCAGAACCATTATATTCATAAATAGAATTGCTTGAATTTATAGCGTAAATTGTACTGTTAAATGTGACGATGTTTTTCCAATCATTTGTTGGTGCTGGTAATACTTCCCATAAGGAATAATCAATAATATTAGCGTCGTTTAATTGAGCCCTCTTTATACCTTCTGAAGTTGCTGCATATATATAACCGTCCTTAACGGTAGTTTGTCTTACAGAAGTTTGTTCACCATTATTACCTATAAAATAACTATCATCAAACTCTAAGTTTTCCAAGTTATAAGTGCTAATTCCGAAGTCACAAGAGAGGTAAACAACCCCTTCATTTTCGTAAATATGATTGATACGTTTAATATTAGGAGCAATGGTTGGTTTGTTAAAGATGTCTACAATAGTTAATACGGCACTTGGAGTTACTATTTCTACTAGTCCATTTTCATATCCAATTACAGAGGTTTCTTCAATTTCACTATAATAATAATATGATATTTTTTCACCTGTTAAGCCATTTATTGTAGTGGTTGTATTATTTTCTTGTGTTTCAATGTTATGTTTGAATATTGTGTTTTCTGCAGAAGCAAATACATAATCATTGTTACTTGCTATTCCTGAAATACTCAAATATGAAAAATGCCCCTCCCATTGCTCAGAATAATCTTGAGCAAAGACGAATGAGTTAATAAATAATAGTAGTGTAATAATTACTTTTATATTCATTAGTTAGTTTTTATATGAAAAATATGATACTTCAAATATATTCATTTTAATGCTAAGTCATCATAATTCTTATGTTTGTTCATAAAAAAAGCCCTCAATTGAGGGCTTTTTTTTGCATTTTTATAAAAAAAGTTTAAACAACACCTTGTGCTAACATTGCTTCTGCAACTTTAACAAACCCAGCTACGTTTGCACCTTTTACATAATCAACATATCCGTCTTTTTGTGTACCGTATTTTACACAAGATTCATGAATGTCTTTCATAATAGCTTTTAGTTTAGTATCTACTTCTTCTCTCGTCCAGTTGAAACGTAACGAGTTTTGAGACATTTCAAGTCCTGAGGTTGCAACACCCCCTGCATTACTTGCTTTTCCTGGAGCAAATAATATTTTTGCGTTTTGTAACACTTCAATAGCCCCTGGTGTGGTTGGCATGTTAGCGCCTTCAGAAACACAAATACATCCGTTTGCTACTAAAGTTTTAGCTTCAGCTTCATTTAATTCATTTTGTGTAGCACATGGTAATGCAACATCACATTTTACAGACCAAGGTCTTTCGCCACTAAAGAATTTAGCAGAAGGATATTTTTCAACATAAGCACTAATTCTTCCACGCTTTACGTTTTTTAAATCCATTACAAATGCTAGTTTGTCAGCATCAATTCCATCAGCATCATAAATGTATCCAGAAGAGTCAGACATTGTTACAACTTTAGCCCCTAATTCAGTAGCCTTTTGAGTAGCGTATTGAGCTACATTTCCTGATCCTGAAACTGCTACGGTTTTTCCTTTAAAAGAATCCCCTTTAGTTGCTAGCATGCTTTGAGCAAAATAAACATCACCATAACCTGTAGCTTCTGGACGGATTAATGATCCTCCAAAAGACATTCCTTTACCTGTTAATACACCAGTAAATTCATTACGTAATCTTTTATATTGTCCAAACATGTAACCTATTTCTCTACCACCAACACCAATGTCACCAGCTGGGACATCTGTATTAGGGCCAATGTGTCTTGAAAGTTCTGTCATGAAACTTTGACAAAAACGCATAACTTCTGCATCAGATTTTCCTTTAGGGTCAAAATCAGATCCTCCTTTACCACCACCCATAGGAAGTGTCGTTAAACTGTTTTTGAAAACTTGTTCAAAAGCTAAGAATTTTAAAATACTTAAGTTTACAGATGGGTGAAAACGCAATCCTCCTTTGTAAGGTCCAATTGCAGAATTCATTTCTATTCTATATCCTTTATTTATTTGTACTTCGTTATTGTCATCTGTCCATGGGACACGGAATAAAAGAACTCTTTCTGGTTCAGTCATTCTTTCCAATAACTTAGCTTGATTATATTGTGGGTTTTCCTCAATAAATGGGATTACAGTTTCAGCAACTTCAGTTACTGCTTGTAAAAATTCTGGCTCGTGTTGGTTGCGAACTTTAACAAGATCCATAAAACCTGAAATTACTTTTTCCATAATTTTGAATGTGTTTTTTTTTGCATTTAATAAATTACGATGCAAATATAATTAAATTGATATTTT
>CAJXHW010000201.1 GCA_913054565.1 uncultured Kordia sp.
TATCCTTGTCTTTTTTTAAATCTAGGGTTTTTTTTATTGATTACGTATAATCTCCCCTTACGACGCACAATTTTGCACTCGGGACTTCTCTTTTTTACTGATGCTCTTACTTTCATGATTTTAGTATCTATAAGTAATTCTTGCTTTTGTTAAATCATACGGACTCATTTCTAACTTCACTTTATCACCAGGTAATAATTTGATATAATGCATACGCATTTTTCCTGAGATATGTGCCGTTACAATGTGACCATTTTCTAATTCTACACGGAACATTGCATTTGACAATGCCTCTATAATTGTTCCATCTTGTTCTATTGCAGCTTGTTTAGCCATAATTATGCAACTACTTTACGGTTTTTACCAGTTTTCATTAAACCATCATAATGTCTGTTCAACAAGTATGAGTTTATTTGTTGCATGGTATCTATGGCAACTCCTACCATAATTAGCAACGATGTTCCTCCAAAGAATAATGCCCAACTTGGTTGAATTCCCATGATGTTTCCAACAATTGAAGGGAATATTGCTACCAATGCCAAGAATATTGATCCAGGCAAGGTAATTTGTGACATTATTTTGTCTAAGTATTCTCCAGTTTCTCCACCAGGGCGAATTCCTGGAATGAATCCTCCACTTCTTTTTAAGTCATCGGCCATTTTATTTGTAGGCACTGTGATAGCTGTGTAGAAGTATGTAAATATGATAATAAGGAATGCAAATAAGACATTGTACCATAATCCAAATACATCTTGGAAATTGGCTTGCATCCATTGTCCTACTGTAGAGTCGGTTCCTAAACCTTGTCCTATTGCAGTAGGGACAAACATTAAAGCTTGTGCAAAGATAATTGGCATTACACCAGATGCATTTAACTTTAATGGGATAAATTGTCTTGCTCCAAACATATTCTTTTCATATCCACCAGTTGCTGTTCTTCTAGCATATTGCACTGGTATTTGGCGTACTGCCATTACCAACATTACACTAGCTAATATGATTACTAGCCATATTACAATTTCTATAAGAATAAGCATTGGTTTTCCTGAGTTGGAAGCGAATTCTTGTACAAACGCAACAGGCATTTGTGCAATAATTCCAACCATAATTAATAATGAGATACCATTACCAATTCCTTTGTCAGTAATTTTTTCACCAAGCCACATTGCAAATACAGTTCCTGTGATAAGAATAATTACAGATGGGACAATGAAATCTAATCCTTTCCCAACAGTAAATGCTGCATCTGGAACTCCTAATGCGCCTAACCCCCATAAATAGAATGGTGCTTGCACCAAACAGATAAGGATGGTTAACCATCGTGTGATTTGTGTGATTTTTTTACGACCACTTTCTCCTTCTTTTTGAAGTTTTTGTAGGTAAGGAATTGCGATTCCCATCAACTGAACTACAATAGAAGCAGATATATATGGCATAATTCCTAGTGCAAATACAGAAGCCTTAGCAAAGGCTCCACCAGTAAACATATTTAATAGACCTCCTAGTCCATCATCAAAATTACCGGTAAATGCATCACCAAGTTTTGTATAGTCCATACCTGGAAGACTTACTTGCGCACCAAAACGATACACTAGTAATAGTCCTAGAGTAACTAAGATTTTATTCTTTAGTTCCTCAATTCCCCAAATACTTTTTATTGTGTCAATAATTTTTTTCATGCTTCTATGTAGAAATTATAAAGTTACTGCTTCTCCTCGTGCTGCTTCGATAGCTGCTTTAGCTGAAGCTGTAAATTTGTGAGCGGTAACTTTTAATTTTGATTTAAGCTCACCTCTTCCAAGGATTTTTACTAAATCAGTTTTTCTAGCTACTCTGTTAGCTATTAATGTGTTTAAATCAACAGTATCTGTGATTTTACCTTCGTCAACTAATTCCTGAAGTCTATCAAGATTTACACCTTGATATTCTTTACGATTGATATTTGTGAAACCAAACTTAGGAACACGTCTCTGAAGCGGCATTTGTCCACCTTCAAATCCAATTTTCTTTGAATAACCCGAGCGAGACTTAGCTCCTTTGTGACCTCTTGTTGCAGTGCCACCTTTTCCAGAACCTTGTCCTCTACCTACTCGTTTGTTATTACTTTGAACTGAACCTTCAGCTGGTTTTAAGTTACTTAAATCCATAACCAATTGTTATTTTTAAGCTTCTTCAACAGAAACTAAGTGTTTAACTTTATTTACCATTCCAAGGATGTTTGGTGTAGCTTCATGTTCTACAACCTGACCGATCTTTTTAAGACCAAGCGCTTCTAGCGTTCTCTTTTGATTTTGAGGACGACTAATTTTGCTTCTTACTTGTGTTACTTTAATTTTTGCCATTTTATCCTTGATTTATCCTTTAAATACTTTCTCTAAAGAAATTCCTCTTTGTTTTGCAACAATACCTGCATCTCTTAATTGTAATAAAGCATCAAATGTTGCTTTTACTACGTTGTGCGGGTTAGATGATCCTTGAGATTTAGATAATACATTGTGAACTCCTACAGCTTCTAATACTGCACGTACAGCTCCACCTGCAATAACTCCAGTACCTGAAGATGCTGGTTGAATATATACTCTAGCTCCACCGTATTTACCTTTTTGCTCATGAGGTAATGTACCTTTTTGCAAAGGAATACGTACTAAGTTCTTCTTCGCATCTTCAATTGCTTTTGCAATTGCTGTAGCTACGTCTTTTGATTTTCCTAAACCGTGTCCTACAACACCGTTTTCATCTCCAACAACTACGATAGCTGAGAATCCAAAAGCTCTACCACCTTTGGTTACTTTAGTTACACGTTGTACTCCTACCAAACGATCTTTTAATTCTAGTCCACCTGGCTTTACTAATTCTGCGTTTTTGTATTTCTGATACATAGTTTCTTAGAATTTAAGTCCTCCTTCTCTAGCACCTTCTGCTAATGATTTTACTCTTCCGTGGTATAAATATCCACCTCTATCAAATGAAATTGTTTCAATTCCAGCTTTTAGTGCTTTTTCAGCGATTGACTTACCAACTAAGGCAGCAACTTCTGATTTAGTTCCTTCAGCTTTGATATCTTTATCTCTTGATGAAGCTGCGGCAATTGTTTTACCGTCTACATCATTGATAATTTGAGCATAAATTTCTTTATTACTTCTAAAAACAGCTAATCTTGGTCTAGCTTCTGTACCGCCAACGATTTTTCTAATTCTGTTTTTAATTCTCTGTCTTCTTTCAGTCTTTGATAATCCCATAGTTAATTATTAAGCTGATTTACCTGCTTTTCTTCTTAATACTTCTCCAACAAACTTAACTCCTTTTCCTTTGTAAGGCTCTGGCTTACGGAATCCGCGAATTTTAGCAGCAACTTGTCCTACTAATTGTTTATCGTGTGAAGTTAATTTTATGATTGGATCTTTACCTTTCTCAGATATTGTTTCAACTTTCACTTCAGGAGCTAAGTTTATAACAATATTGTGTGAGAATCCTAAAGCTAACTCTAGTCTTTGTCCTTGGTTACTTGCTCTGTATCCAACTCCAACTAATTGTAACTCCTTTGTAAATCCTTTAGAGACACCTTCCATCATATTATTGATTAGTGCTCTATATAGACCGTGTTTTGCTCTATGATCTTTGCTTTCAGTTGGACGCTCTAGTACTAATCGACCTTCTTCTTCTTTGACAGTGATACCATCAATAGTTTGTGTCAATTCTCCTAATTTACCTTTTACGGTTACCTGACCATCTTTTATATCTACAGTAACTCCTGCTGGAATACTTACTGGGTTTTTACCTATTCTTGACATTTCTGTTAGTCTTTTTAATTAGTAAACGTAACATAAAACTTCTCCACCAACATTTTCACGTTGAGCTTGCTTTCCTGTCATTACTCCGTGAGAAGTAGATACGATAGCAATTCCCAATCCGTTTAATACTCTTGGAAGTTCGTTAGCTCCAGCATACTGACGTAAACCTGGCGTACTGATTCTTTGAATTTTCTTGATTACAGGATCTTTAGTCATCTTATCGTATTTTAAAGCGATTTTGATGCTTCCCTGTACTGTAGAGTCTTCAAACTTGTAACTTAAAATATATCCTTGATCGAATAAGATCTTTGTGATCTCTTTTTTAAGTTTTGAAGCCGGAATTTCGACAACTCTGTGTCCCGCTCTACTGGCGTTTCTGACTCTTGTTAAATAATCCGCTATTGGATCTGTATACATATGTATGAATTTACGGTTTTGGTTTTCGAAATATTTCGAACCTGAAACCAATTTATAATTTTACCAACTTGCCTTTTTGACTCCTGGAATTAATCCTTTATTGGCCATTTCTCTGAACATTACACGAGAAACACCGAACTGACGCATATACCCTTTTGGTCTTCCAGTAAGTTTGCAACGATTGTGCATACGAATTGGAGAAGCATTTTTTGGTAACTTTTGTAACGCTTCGTAATCTCCAGCTTCTTTTAAAGCTTTTCATTTCTCACCA
>CAJXHW010000202.1 GCA_913054565.1 uncultured Kordia sp.
AAAGAAAATATGTATTTTTGCATTTTTAAAAATTAAAATAATAAGAATTATGCAAGACGGTTTATATGCTAAGTTTCACACATCAAAAGGAGAAATTTTAGTAAACTTAGAATATCAAAAAACTCCAGGAACTGTAGGTAACTTTGTGGCTTTAGCAAAAGGGAATTTAGAAAATAAAGTAAAACCTCAAGGAACACCATATTATGACGGTTTAAACTTTCATAGAGTAATTTCTGATTTCATGATTCAAGGAGGGTGCCCATTAGGAACCGGAACTGGAGATCCAGGGTATAAGTTTGATGATGAGTTTCATCCTGATTTAAAGCACTCTGGACCAGGAGTATTAGCAATGGCTAATTCAGGGCCAGGATCAAACGGAAGTCAATTTTACATCACACACGTTGAAACATCATGGTTGGATGGTAAGCATACTGTTTTTGGAAATGTTGTAGAAGGACAAGATGTTGTTGATGCAGTTGCACAAGGCGATAAACTAACGCAATTAGAAATTATAGCTGTAGGGGCAGATGCTGAAGCTTTTAAAGCTGTAGAAGCTTTCAGAACTTTTGAAGGATCAAGAGAAAGACGTTTAGCAGAAATGAAGGCAGCAGCAGAAGCAGAATTAGAAAAATTAGCCGCTGGATTTGATAAAACAGATAGCGGGTTACGTTACCAGATTTTACAAAAAGGTACTGGAGCAAAAGCTGCAAAAGGAAAAAACGTATCTGTACATTATAAAGGACAATTATCTGATGGTACTGTATTTGACTCATCATATAAAAGAAAAGAGCCAATTGACTTTCAATTAGGAGTTGGACAAGTAATTTCAGGGTGGGATGAAGGTATTACCTTATTAAATGTAGGCGATAAAGCGCGTTTTGTAATTCCTTCTGAATTAGCATACGGAGAAAGAGGAGCAGGAGGTGTGATACCTCCAGGAGCAACTTTAATTTTTGATGTAGAGTTAATGGCGGTTAAATAAACGGCTAAAAAAGGTATTTAAAAGCACTGTTTTATAAGCAGTGCTTTTTTTATGGGTGTGGTTTTCAGTTGCTTAAAAAAAAGCGTGTTTTTTTTATTAAAAAAGGCTTTGGTGTTTTAAAAAAGGTGTTATATTTGCACCCGCAATACAAACGTATTGAAGTTCTTTAAAAAATAATGCGAAAATAGCTCAGCTGGTAGAGCGCCACCTTGCCAAGGTGGAGGTCGCGAGTTCGAATCTCGTTTTTCGCTCTGTAAAATATTCCATGCTGAAGTGGTGGAATTGGTAGACACGTTGGACTTAAAATCCAATGCTCCTTGGAGCGTGCGGGTTCAAGTCCCGCCTTCAGTACTAAAGCCTTAACTAAATTATAGTTGAGGCTTTTTTTATTTTACTATATTTGAGTGTTTTATGCTGTTAAATTAACCTATGTATTATACTACTCCAGATGTATTAGTGAACAATGACTACTATCCGTTTGGACTGAAACATAAAGGGTATAATAATGTTATTACTGGACGTGACCATAAGTATGGATTTGGTGGTAAAGAATATAATGACGAACTTAGACTTGATTGGTACGATGTATCTGCTAGGAACTATGACCCAACTTTAGGTAGATGGATGAATTTAGACCCGTTGGCAGAACAGATGAGACGTCATAGTCCGTATAATTATGCCTTTGATAATCCAGTGTTCTTTATTGATTATGATGGGATGAAGCCAAGTGGTCCAGGGGACGACCTTAAAAAGAAAGCTGCTAAAATTGAAGGGAAAATTATTGATGGTATCGAAAGTTTTGGAAATGGACTTGTAAGTTTAGGAAAAAGTTTTGTTAATTTCTTTTCTCAAAAATCAGCAACTAATTATACTACTAAAGATGGGAGTGGGAGTTCTCCACCAAAGCTAGATACTGTTAAAAAAGAAAATATGGATACAGTGCCAGAAGCGGATAAATTGGTTGCAGTATTAGGTGCAGGTGGCTCAACTGGTAAAACCTCTAAAGTTTCAACTAAATCTTCAGCTAACCCAAATACAGATGCTAATAAATTTGGTAAAGGTAAAGGAGACGCCACACAAACTACGGAGTTTAATGTAATGAATGTAGCAAATTTTGTTATTGATAATTTTAGTGAAAATAGTAGTACTATGAATGCTGAAACAACTGCTGGTGAGGAAGTCAAGGACACAACGTATAATGTTCCAACTACCAATGGTGTTGTAACAAACGGGACATTTTCTCATAGTAAAACAAAAACTATATCAGTTACCACAAAAACTACAGAAGTTGATAGTACAAATGCTCATCACAAGAAATTAATAAAAGTACAGCATGATGGAATATAAGAAGAAATGTATATGCTATTTAGTGATTTTCACTTTAATTAGTTGTCAAAAGAATCAAATAGTTAAGGAATATTATACTTCTGGAGAATTAAGTTTAGAATTAGAAATAGATAATGATAAGCTTAAAAATGGATATTATAAGGAGTTTTATAAGAGTGGCCAATTAAAGAAAATAGCTAATTACAAGAGTGATATTTTGGTTGATACAATTATTGGTTATTTCGAATTTGGCAAAACACAATATAAACAGTTCAGAACGAAAGCTGGAGACTCTTGTTATAAGTATAAAGAAGATGATTCATCATTTATGAAAGGAAAAATAGAAGATAATGTTATGAGTGGTTGGTGGAAAGTTACCAATGTGCAAAATGATATGACTACTATGAATGAATTAATCTCTGTACCAGAAAACGCAGTGTATGTTAATCAATCGATTACATATAAAGATGATGAGATTGTAGATAGTTTGTCTACATATTATGATATTAAAGTAAATGATACGATAATAAGAAATATTGCATCCGATATAGAATTTGAGTACTATTCCCCATCTTCTGTTAGTAAAGATGAAAAAATTAGTAGTAGTGTTAACTTTTATTTTAGCAGAAACTTTGATAAAAAATTTACTAACAAGAAGCAAGTTAAAGTTGATAGTTTAACATTGAAAAACTTTAGGTTGAAAACTAATATTACCTTTCCAAGGATAGGTAAGAATTTTATTAGAGGATACTTTGTAGAGTATGAATCTAAAATTACTGGATATAGCAAAGATTCTTCAGATGTAAATATGCAATTATCTGAAAATAAAGTTTACTTTGAAAGAGAAGTGTTTGTAATTGACAAATAGATAGTAATGTCAAAAAGAGAAAAAGCATTTATAAGAATCTATAGCACTATATTAATAGTTTTCTTTTTAAGTAGGTGGTTTTTTCTTAATAGTTATAATTCTTATGAAGGTGAAATAACTCATATGGCTGGAACACCTATGTCAGTTATCTATGGTGATGGGTATGGATATAGTCGAAATTCTGGAACTAATTATTACCCCTACGTGGAGTATTATAAAGACAATGACACACTAAATGTAACTGATAAAGGCAGTCTTCACGGGCTGCTTTTTCTTTTTATGACAGATATACTCTGATGGTATTTTGAGGCTGTTAGGAAGGGGCTGAATGGGTTGTGTGGTGGTGTTTTGATAGTGTGGGTAGGTTAGCTTACAACCATTTTTTTCGTCTGAAAAATAGTATTAATAATACTGCTAAAAATAGCATACTGCCCATCAGTATAAAATACCCGTATTTCCAATGCAGCTCAGGCATATTGGTGAAGTTCATTCCGTAAATTCCTGCTAAAAAGGTAAGCGGTATAAATATAGTGGACACTATGGTAAGCAGTTGCATGACCTTATTCATTTTAAAACTTACTTCGGTTATAAATAAGTCGTGTAAACCATTAAGCATGTCTCTATAAGATTCTACCATATCCATAATTTGTATAGTATGGTCATATAAATCTCTTAAAAAGGCATAAGTGTCATTTTCTATTAAGCTGCTTTCAGATTTTGAAAATCTATTTATAGCCTCTCTTAATGGAGCTATAGATTTACGAACTTGTACCAGCTCTTTTTTTAATTCATGAATTCTTGTTTTGTTTTTAATATCTTGATTACCCTTAATTAAATTATCCTCTAAGCATTCAATAACAGATTCAATATCGTCTAAAACTACATAATAATGATCAACTACCACGTCTAGTAAGGCGTAAGACAAGTAATCTGCACCGCATGATCTAATTTTTCGTCTACCGCTTTTAATTCGTTTTCTAACATCTATAAATAAATCGGTTTCGCGCTCTTGAAATGTTAGTACCAATCCTTTTCTAAAGTATAAAGTAATCTGTTCAGATTCTAATTTTGTGGTTTCCTTGTCAAAACTTAAGGCTCTCAGAGCAATAAAGTTTCCTGTGTTGTATTCTTCAAATTTAGGGCGCTGATTAACATCTGCAATAGCTTCTAGAGCTAATGGGTGAATAGCGAATGACTTTCCAATATGCTCAATTAAATTAATATCATGCATACCACGTACATCATACCAATCAATAACAGTATCAGAAGGTTTTTTA
>CAJXHW010000203.1 GCA_913054565.1 uncultured Kordia sp.
TTTTTAAAAGCAATAGTTTCATGACTTTTATAAACATTCTCTTCTAATATTTGTTCATTATAGTTTAAATAATGTACTTGAGTGTTTTCAACTTTTTTGTCTCCAGTAAAAACTATAGATCCTGGTGGTAATCCTGTTTTTTTACGTTTTTTAGCCATGAAATTATTTCAAAAAATAATATGCAATAAATATAAGCACTATTTTTTTAATAGCTCAAATGATATCTGCAGGATTATGTGTCTTTTTATAAGATTAACCTTGCTCTGGTAAGCTGATTTGTAAAAAAGCAATATATTTGCAAACTATTAGTAACCTTAAAAAATTAGTATAGCATGCAACTGTACAATAAGTTAAGCGCTGCTGAACGCGCGCAATTAATTGATGAAGCTGGAAAAGACCGCTTGACAATTTCCTTCTATCAATACTTTAAGATAGAGAACCCACAATTATTTAGAGATAAACTTTTTTTAGAATGGGATGCCTTAGAGGTGCTAGGAAGAACCTATGTGTCTAATGAAGGTATTAACGCTCAAATATCAGTTCCTGCAGATCGTTTTTTAGAGCTAAAAACACAATTAGATGCTATTTCTTTTTTAAAAGATATTCGTTTAAACGTAGCTATTGAGCAAGATAATAAGTCTTTTTTAAAACTAAAAGTAAAAGTTAGAGACAAGATTGTTGCTGATGGTTTAAATGATAGCACATTTGATGTGACTAATAAAGGGGTGCATTTAAATGCGAAAGATTTTAATATGATGTTAGAAGACCCTAATACAGTTTGTGTTGATATGCGTAACCATTATGAAAGTGAAATTGGTCATTTTCAAGGTGCTGTAACTCCAGATGTTGATACTTTTAGAGACTCTTTAGATATTATTGAAGAAGATTTAAAAGACCATAAAGAAGATAAAAATTTGTTAATGTATTGTACAGGAGGTATCCGTTGTGAAAAAGCGAGTGCTTATTATAAACATAAGGGCTTTAAAAATGTGTACCAATTAGAAGGAGGGATTATTGAATACACACGACAGGTAAAAGCAGAAGGAGTTGAAAATAAGTTTATAGGGAAAAACTTTGTATTTGATCATAGACGAGCAGAACGTATTACAGATGATGTTATTTCAAATTGTCATCAATGTGGAGCGCCATCTGATATTCATGTAAACTGTGAAAACCAAGCATGTCATTTATTATTTATCCAATGCCCGTCATGCTCAGAAAAAATGAATACATGTTGTTCTGACGAGTGTAAAACTATAGCAGCGTTGCCATATGAAGAACAAAAAGAGTTAAGAAAAGGGACTCACAATAGCAATAAAATTTTCAAAAAAGGACGTTCAGAAGTATTGAAGTTTAAAAAATAAGTTGCTTTGAATGCATAGTTGAAATAGAGCTGTAACCAATACGTTACAGCTCTATTTAGTTATAATTGTTTTACACTAATAATTTTAACAGGGCAGGCTTTGGCAGCTTGTATGTTAGCATCATAAATGTTTTCATCATTTGATTTAAGTGTATGGAATCCTTTTTTTTCTTGAGAATGTAGCAATACCGTCTTTCCATCTTTTTTTGACATTTGAAATTGTGCGGGAGCCATTTCAACGCAATAATTACAGCCAATACACTTGGCTCGCTGTAAAGTGACAACTATCATTAAGCAAACTCGGTTTTAACAATTTTATACAATTTATCATTGGCGCGTATTCTAAATGGAAGTTTAATAGTACATAAATCACCTTTTGTTGCGGCAGTACCTTTGGCGTCATTTACAAACAGCTCATTAACTTCAACCTCTTGTGCACCAGTTGTTGGTCCTGTAATCAGAATTGAATCGCCTACAGTAATATCATAAGCTTCTATTTTAAATTCTCCAATTTTTGCTTTAGGAAAATAATGTACTCCTTTACCTAAGTACACCTTTTTTTGTGTAGCATGTGAGCCTGATGTTTCGCTCCATTCTCCTAATTTTTGCCCTAAGTAATAGCCATCCCAAAAACCACGATTATACACTTTTTTTAGTTCGGTCATCCATAGGGTTACCTTTTTTTGGTTAAAGGAGTTGCTTGCAATAGCATTAAGAGCTTCGCGATAGGTTTTTATTACCTTAGCTACGTATTCAGGTGCTCGTCCGCGTCCTTCAATTTTTAATACTTTTACACCAGCATCTACAACCTGATCTAAAAATTCAAGGGTGCATAAATCTTTTGGTGACATTATATACTCATTGTCCAGCTCCATTTCAAAACCTGTTTCTTGATCAACTACGGTATATTTTTTTCTACAATTTTGTTTGCATGCACCACGGTTTGCTGATGAGTTATGCGAATGTAAACTCATATAGCATTTTCCTGAAACAGCCATACATAATGCACCATGCCCAAAAATTTCGACTTCCAACAGCTTCCCTGAAGGACCTTTGATTTCTTCAAGAGCAATTTGAGTAGTAATTTTTTTTATTTGTCGTAAACTTAATTCCCTACTCAGTACAATAGTATCGGCAAATAAGGCATAAAACTTAGCAGTTTCAATATTTGTAATATTAATTTGTGTAGAAATATGCACTTCCATACCAGCGCTTCTCGCATAGGCAATTACTGCTTGATCCATAGCTATTATAGCGCTTATATTTGCTGCTTTAGCTTTGTTAACAAGTGTTTTTACTATGGATAAATCATGGTCGTAAATAATAGTATTTAAGGTAAGATAGGTACGTATATTTTTTACGGAACAACGTTTCGCTATTTCAGGTAAATCGTCCAATACGAAATTCATGCTTGCTCTAGCACGCATGTTTAATTGTTCAACACCAAAATATACTGAATCTGCGCCATTATCTATAGCAGCTTGTAGTGATTCAAAGTTTCCAGCAGGCGCCATTAACTCTATGTTCTGATTTGCACTCATGATTTTTAATTATTGTAGTGCAAATTAATTGTTTATGGGCTAATTAAAAGCTGATATATGTCAGGTGTTTAATTGTTTTTCCACTTTATGTTACAGCCAATACTTGGTTTTTGCTGTTTAGCAACAGGTGTATTGTTTAGTATGTTATCTAACGCATTTCGTATGGCACTACCAGTTAAGGGGATATTGTTTCCTGGGCGTGAATCGTCTAATTGCCCTCGGTACACAAGGTTTAGGTTACTATTAAAAATATAGAAATCTGGGGTGCATGCAGCATCATAAGCCTTAGCTACGTCTTGGGTTTCATCATATAAATAGGGGAAAGGGTAGTTGTTTTCCTTGGCATGAAGCTTCATTTTTTCAGGACTATCTTGCGGATAGTTTTCAACATCATTACTACTAATAGCTATAAAGCTGATTTCTTTTTGTTGGTATTCTTGAGCTATTTTAACAAGCTCAGGGTTTATATGAACCACAAACGGACAATGGTTGCAAATAAACATAATTACCGTAGCTTTTTTACCTTGTAGTTGTTCTAAATCACGTGTTTGATTACTGATGGTGTCTGGTAATGAGAAACTTGGGGCTTTAGTGTTTAAAGCGAGCATATTTGAAGGTGTACGAGCCATAATTTATTGTAAATTTACACTATTAAAGATACAGTAAATTATGGAAATTAGTTGGGAAGATTTTAAAAAAGTAGATATACGTGTTGGGACTATAATTGAGGTTTCCGATTTTGAAAAGGCAAGAAACCCATCATATAAATTACAAATAGATTTTGGTGAATTAGGGATGTTGAAAAGTTCGGCTCAAATTACAAATTTGTATGCAAAGGAAGAGTTATTGGGGAAGCAAATCTTGGCGGTTGTAAACTTTCCTAAAAAGCAAATTGCGACTATAATGAGTGAGTGTTTGGTGCTTGGTCTAGTGGGAGGTAAAGAAGAAGTGGTATTGATTAACCCGGATAGAAAAGTAGCTAACGGCTTACGATTAGCATAAAAAAACTCAATCATTTCTGATTGAGTTAGTTTTGGTTTATGGTTGGTTAGTGTTGGTTTAAATATCGTCAAAGCTAATATCTGTAAAACTAGAATTAGCTACTGTTTCAGCAACAGTATCTTCTGTTTCATAGTCTTTTTTATAATCTTTTTGATGACGTTCAGAAATAACTTCCTCACCTTTTTCATCAATAACGTATGAAGTCATTTCAGCCATAATATCTGTAAAGGCAACAAAATCCTCTTTATACAAGTAAATTTTATGTTTCTTATAATGAAAAGAACCATCGTCATTTGTAAACTTTTTACTTTCAGTGATAGTAAGGTAGTAATCTCCAGCTTTGGTTGATCTTACATCAAAAAAATAAGTTCTTCTTCCTGCTCTTAATACCTTTGAAAAAATCTCTTCCTTCTCTAAATATTCTTTATCGCTCATAATTCTTTCGTAATATAATTTGTTTTATTGCTTTCCAAAAATCATAAAAAAAAAGTTTAGAACCAATTTTTTTTACTGTTCTTTTTCAGATAATTGTTTTTGGTGTA
>CAJXHW010000204.1 GCA_913054565.1 uncultured Kordia sp.
TGTAGAAAATATGGTATTTGCATATATCTTAGGAATGTGTTCGTACTTAGCGGTTTCGAAAAAAGTATCTACAGCAGTAGGACTTGGGGCGGCAGTTATTTTCGTTTTGGCAATTACAATGCCACTAAACTGGTTGTTAGATCAGTATTTATTAAGAGATGGTGCATTAGCCTGGTTAGGATCAGAATATGCTGAATATGATTTAAGTTTCTTAACATTTATCTTGTTTATTGCAACTATTGCTACAATGGTACAATTAGTTGAGATTATAGTAGAAAAATTTTCACCATCACTTTATAACTCATTAGGTATTTTCTTACCATTAATTGCAGTAAACTGTGCAATTTTAGGAGGGTCATTATTCATGCAGCAAAAAGAATTTGCTACAATTGGTTTGGCTACTACGTATGGTGTAGGGTCAGGAATAGGTTGGTTCTTAGCTATATTAGCTATTGCGGCAATTCGTGAGAAAATACGTTACTCTAATGTACCACCTGCCTTAAGAGGATTAGGGATTACATTTATCATTACTGGTCTTATGGCTATTGGATTCAATAGTTTTGGAGGAATGTTAACTGGAGGTGACGGTGAAGCTAAAAAAGAAGATAAAAACACTGCTGTTGTTAATGTTGAAAAAACTGAAAAATTAGTAGTTAATACAAACACAAAATCTGTAAACTAATTATGATATATTTAGCATCAACAGGAGGAGCGATAGCTATTACAGTAGTAGCATTGTTTATTTTGGTATTGTCGTTGGTTTTAATTTTGATCTTTGCGAAAGATAAATTATTGCCATCAGGAAACGTTAAAATTACGATTAACGGAGAAAAGGAAATAGAAGTGCCTTCAGGAGGGACGTTATTGTCAACATTAGGGGGGCAAAAAATATTCTTACCATCTGCATGTGGAGGAGGAGGAACTTGTATACAATGTGAATGTCATGTACACGAAGGTGGTGGTGAAGCATTGCCAACTGAAGTGCCTCACTTCACACGTAAAGAGTTACAACACGGTGCCCGTTTGTCTTGTCAGGTAAAAGTGAAGCAAGACATGAATATTTCTATTCCTGAAGAAGTTTTCGGAATTAAGAAATGGGAAGCTACGGTTGTTTCAAATTACAATGTTGCCACATTTATTAAAGAGTTTGTTGTAGAGATTCCAGAAGAAATGGCTTATAAAGCAGGAGGGTATATTCAAATTGAAATTCCAGAATGTGAGGTTAAGTATTCTGATATGGATATCACAGCACATCCACAAGATCATCCAGGTGAGCCAGATAAATTTAAGGCAGATTGGGAGAAATTTGGTTTGTGGCCATTAGTTATGAAAAATAATGAATTGGTAGAACGTGCTTACTCAATGGCTTCTTACCCAGCGGAAGGACGTAAAATTATGTTGAATGTGCGTGTAGCAACACCACCATTTGATCGTGCTAAAGGCGGATGGATGGATGTTAATCCAGGTGTAGCATCATCATTCATATTTAATTTAAAAGTTGGTGATAAATGTACTATCTCAGGACCATATGGAGAGTTCTTTATCAATGATTCTGATGCCGAAATGCTGTATGTAGGTGGAGGAGCTGGTATGGCGCCAATGCGTTCTCATTTATATGAATTGTTTAGAACATTAAAAACTGGCCGTAAAGTAACATACTGGTACGGTGGGCGTTCTAAAGCAGAATTATTCTATATCCACTATTTTAGAGACTTAGAAAAAGATTTCCCGAACTTCAAGTTTTACTTAGCATTATCTGAACCAATGGAAGAAGATAACTGGAAAGTAAAAGAAGATATAGATGCACCTGGTGATGGGTTTGTAGGGTTCATTCACCAAGTTGTTATAGATCAATATTTATCGAAACACGAATCACCAGAGGATTTAGAATTATATTTCTGTGGACCACCATTAATGAATAAAGCTGTTCAGAAAATGGGTGAAGATTTTGGTCTTGATGACGAGAACATCCGTTTTGATGATTTCGGAGGATAGAAACATAATTAATGAAAATAAAAAAAAGCGATATAGTCATATATCGCTTTTTTTTGTTTTTAAGCTAATTATGTTGTATATTTTCCGACTGAAAAAATAAAAACCAAAAACTATGAAAAAAATTACTTTTAAAGCTATTGTAACAGGAATGGCTTTTTTTGGAGCACTTGCATTAAATGCTCAACAAAAAAGTTATTCGACAAGTGCTGTTAAGCATGATACAGACAAAACCGTAAGGTGTGCAACTGATGAGTATAATGCGTACTTAGAAAAAACTAAAGTAGGGCGAACTTCAAGGGAAGATTTTGAACAATGGTTAGCACCTATAGTAAATAAAATTAATGCAGATAGAGTTGCAGGTAAAGCAGCTCAAGTAGTCTATAATATACCATTAGTTGTACATATTGTTCATAGCGGTGTTCCTGTAAATGATAAATGTGGTATTTATGGAGAGAATATTTCCTATGCTCAAGCATTTTCTCAGGTTCAAGTATTAAATAATGATTACAGGAGATTGATGGGGACACCTGGAGGAGCAAATACAACAGGTTTAGCGGTTGATGCAGAAATTAACTTTTGTTTAGCTCAACAAGACCCTTCTGGTAATCCAACAGATGGAATTATACGTCATCAAATTACACCTTATGGTAATACCCAAACACCTGGAGACCCAAGTGATTGGGAAACATTTGCAGATGTAGAAGCAATGAAAGCTGCTACACAATGGGATCCAACTAAATATATGAATATGTGGAGCATAAAAGAAGGAGGAAATGCATTAGATGACCCTTTTGATCCTGGTTTGACAGGATTGTTAGGTTATGCTCAATTTCCTGAGCAAGGAACCTCAGGCTTAGGAGATTTACCTGCTTCTGAAACAGCAAATACTGATGGTGTTGTTGCTGGTTTTACTGTTTTTGGAGATGTATCTGTTGATGATGGTTCATTTATTATGAACCCTACCTATGCTTTAGGAAGAACAATGACTCATGAAGTTGGGCATTGGCTTGGTTTATACCACACTTTTCAAGGTGGTTGTTCAGCACCTGGAGACTATTGTTCAGATACGCCAGCTGTTGCTGCGCCAAATTACAGTTGTACCGTTGCTGATTCTTGTGCAGGTGGAGGAAATGATATGATACAAAATTATATGGATTATACCAATGATGCTTGTATGGATACGTTTACGGCAGACCAAAAAACACGTATGCAAGCTGTTATGTCTGGTTCTCCAAGAAGAAATAGTCTAAATACTTCTAACGGATGTTCTACACCAGCAGCTTATGTTAGGTTTAACAATGGTTCAGAGTGCTTTGGGACTATTCAAGAGCCTTCTGTTGCTTGTGGTTTTACAGATTATACAATGACATTGGAGATAACTCAAGCTCCTACTGGAGGAAATGCAGATGTTACAGTTACAAAGTCAGGTTCAGCTATTGATAATGCTGATTATGAGGTTATTGGAGGAAATGTGACTTTTGCAGCTGGTGATGATACAGATAAAACATTTACATTACGTGTTTATAACGATGGTTTTGTAGAGTCTGATGAAACAATAACATTATCTTTTACAGTAAATGCAAATGGAGGTGATGCTCAAGTTACTACTGAAACGTCTAAAGATTATACCATAACTGTTCAAGATAATGATGTTGCTCGATCTATTGGTGGAATGCAGACAGTATTTAGTGAAGATTTTGAAGGCTACACAACCTTTGATATAGGGAATGTAGGTGGTTGGACAATGAATGATGGAGATATGGCTACCACGTATTCAATCAATGGTTCAACTTTTACAAATCAAGGGTATACAGGAACGTTTATAGTGTTTGATAACAATCAAGTTAGTCCTCCAGCCGGTGGTTGGGATGCTCACGGTGGAGCGCAAAGTTATGTGTGTTTTGATGCAACTTCAACAAACAATGTTAATTTTACTGCAATAAATGACGATCATATTTATTCACCAGAAATTAATTTAAATGGTACTGGTAGTGAGTTAAAGTTTTGGGCTAAATCTATAACAGATCAGTATGGTCTTGAACGTTTTAATGTTAAAATATCAACAGCAGGTGTTGGTGGGCCTTATACAACCATTCAGCCAACTACTCCAGCTGGTAATGTGCCGTATCAAGAAGCTCCTACTAGTTGGACTGAATATACTTTTGATTTATCAGCTTATGATGGACAAAATGTTCATATAGCATATCATGTTGTTTCAGTAGATGCTTTTGCTTTTTTATTAGATGATATCTCTGTTACTACAAATATAACTGTATTGCCTGAGGTTGATGTTCATGCCCCAGAGCAAATTGCATTAAGAAGTAATGGTAGTATTTATTATAATAGTGGTTTTGATGCTGTTTGTGATATTACTAATAATAACAATGTAAATTATAGTTGTGTTGATGCTAATGTATCAAGAGCTTCTGGTTCTGCTGTAATGTA
>CAJXHW010000205.1 GCA_913054565.1 uncultured Kordia sp.
CTACTTACAATTATTAGTTTAACAATATTTTCTTTTACAAGTTTCTCTCAAGAGTTAAGCTCAAAGTCTTTCAAATCAGGAGAGCATTTAAGCTATCAAGCGTCATATAATATGTCTGGTGTTTTAACAACTTTTGCTGAAGTTAACATGAATGTTTCTACAGTAAAAACAAGTAAAAATAGTTACTTACATTTAAAATGTACTGCTAACACTTACACCAAATGGGATAGTTTCTTTAAAATTAGAGACCTTTATGAAGCCTATGTAACTCCACATACCATTACACCTGTTTTATATAAACGTGATAATAATGAAAATGGAACTATTAGAAAAGAAAAATACATTTATAAAGGCATAAATGTTCAAGCTACATATGTAAGAGGACAATCTGGCGAAATAAAAGCTAATTTTACAATTCCTCCTGCAACAAAAGACATTGTATCAACCCTTTATTTTATAAGGAATTTACCTATTTCGAACGCTAAAAATGGTGATCAAAAAGATTTTAATATTGTTTTTGATAGAAAAACAATATCTGCAACCTTGTTATTTTTAGGAACCGAAACTATTTCAACAGTTTTAGGACAAAAAAAGTGCTATAAAATTGGTGTATCATTAAAAAAAGGTAATCTTTTAAAAGGAAAAACTAACAATATCATTTACATAACTGCAGATAAAAATAAAGTTCCTGTCTTAATAAAATTTAACATTCCTGTTGGAAGTGGACAATTAAAATTAACAAATGCCCAAAATTTAAAATTTTAAAACATGAAGTTACTTACATCAATCATTGCTATTATTGGTATCTTAATCACAATTGTATTCACTATTTTTCCAATAGGGAGTTTAACTGTATTACCTGCCATAATTACTATATTATGTGGAATAATATTATTAAAAACATATAAAAAAGAAAACGCTTCTCCTTTGTTTCCAAAACTTATTATTGGTTTGGCTGCTATAGGGGCAATAATATCTATAGGTAAAGCTATATTAGTTTCCGACACCGTTGCTGAAGATCAAAATTTTGAATTACGTCAAGAAAAATCTAATAAAGAAGCTATTGAAGACCTTGAAGGTTTAGAGTAATTATAAACATATTCACTTCATATAATATTATAACGTGATACTTTTTTACTATAAGTTGTTATTTACAACCACAGTCAGTAGGACCACAGGAGTTTTTAGATGCAGGTGTTTTCTTCAAAAATCGTTGATAGATATACAATAATGCTAAAGCTACTGCAATACCTACTAATATATTTTGAATCATTTCCATTATAAAATTATTTTAATACTTGATAAGCTATCATAGCTACAAGATACGCAAAAAATGTCATACCAAACATTTGTATCAAAGGCCATTTCCAACCATTAGTTTCTCTTTTAACAATAGCAACTGTACTCATACACTGCATTGCAAAAGCATAGAACAATAATAATGATATTCCTGTAGGGAAATCAAATACGGGTTTTAAAGTTGCTGAATGCACCTCTTTCCTCATTTTTTCTTTTAAAGTAGACTCATCATCAGAACCTACACTGTAAATAGTTGCTAAAGTTCCTACAAAAACTTCCCTTGCAGCAAATGATGTTATTAATGCAATTCCTATTTTCCAATCATAGCCTAATGGTTTAATACTTGGTTCAATAAATTTACCAAATGTTCCTATATATGAATGTTCTAATTTATATGATGCTACTTTAGCGTTTAAAATATCGCCACTTAAATTAACGTTTTGAGTTGTAATATACTCTTCTGCGTTATTAAACTTCTCGTTAGGCCCATATGAAGCCATTACCCATAGGAGTATTGAAACAGCTAAAATTATTTTACCAGCACCAAAAACAAATGCCTTTGTTTTATCTAATACATTATAAACTACGTTTTTAAATAATGGTAATTTATAATTTGGCATTTCAATTACAAAATATGATTTTGACTCTATTTTTACAATCTTATTTAGGATGTAGGCAGCTAAAATAGCGGTTCCGAAACCTAAAATATACAGCCCCATTAAAACTAATGCATGATTACTTAAGCCTAAAAAAGTTCTCCCTTTTGGGATAACCAAACTAATTATAATAGCGTAAACTGGCAAACGTGCAGAACAAGTTGTAAATGGAGTTACTAATATTGTAATTAAGCGTTCTTTCCAATTTTCAATATTTCTAGCCGACATAATTGCCGGTATTGCACAAGCTGTACCAGATATTAATGGCACAACACTTTTACCACTAAGCCCAAATTTACGCATGATTTTATCCATTAAAAAAACCACCCTACTCATATAACCACTTTCTTCTAGAATTGATAAGAATAAAAATAGAAAAGCAATTTGAGGAATAAATATGACTATTCCTCCAATTCCTGGAATAACCCCTTCTGAAATTAATCGTGTAAAAGCTCCATCAGGTAAATTATTATTTGTCCAATCACTCAAAGATGCAAAAGCACCATCTATCAAATCCATTGGGTATTCTGACCAAGAAAACAGGGCTTGGAAAATACTGAATAAGATTATAAAAAATATTAAGTAGCCAAAAATTTTATGAGTAATTACAGTGTCTAATTTTGCTCTAAACCCTTCTGATCTGGTAATTTTAGCCGTATAATATTTATCAAGAAGTTGTTTTATAAACTGATAGCGTTGAACCGTTTTTTTATGTTGTAATTGCTTCTCATTTAAACCAGAAGTATCTAAAATACTTGTATTACAAAGTTCACATGGGGTTAAAGAAATTGACTTGTATGCTAAAAGAGCTTCTTTCAATTCTGCAATACCACTATTTTTCTTTGAGCTAAGCAATATAATTTTAGTGTGTAACTCTTTTTCTAGAGCAGCAACATCAATAGTTATTCCTTTAGCATGCATAATATCTTGCATGTTAATCACTAAAACAGTAGGTAATCCCAAATCCTTTACCTGAGTAAAAAGCAATAAATTACGCTTTAAATTTTCTACCTCTGCAACAACAACAACTATGTCTGGGTAATTATTATTTGTAGTATCTGACAGGACATTTACAGCAATATTCTCATCTTCAGAGCTTGCATTTAAACTATAGGTTCCTGGCAAATCAATAATTCTAGCAGATACTGTTTCCGAAAGTTTAGATTTCCCCGTTTTTTTATCTACCGTAATACCAGGATAGTTTCCTACTTTCTGGTTTAAACCAGTTAGGATATTAAATAAGCTTGTTTTACCAGTGTTGGGGTTACCTATTAAGGCTACTTTTAGTAAATCACTCATATTTTTTCTACTGAAATTTGAGATGCCGTTTCTTTTCTAATTGCTAAAAAAGTACCATTCATATTTAAGTATAACGGATCTTTTAATGGAGCATTTTGAACTAACTCAACATAATTCCCTTCTATACATCCCATTTCAATTAATTTTAAAGGGATATCATCAACTATATAACTTGTTATAATTGCTTTATCTCCTTTTATTAAATCTGATATGGTCATGTTTTAATTACGTTTTTTAGTTAATCCCCAAAAAATTAAAACAATAGATAAACTGTATGATAAGGTCATTAATAGGCCTGAGAACATAACCACATATTTCATCCAAAGTATGCCTTTCCAAAGAAAATAAATACCACCAAAAGTTGTTAGCACAGATACTAATGGTTCAATCATTAAAAACTTTTTTAAAGCTGTATTAATATCGACATGAGTTACCAACAAAGCAACGATAAAAAAAATAACACTCATTGAGAGTATATGAGAATGAATTACAGATAACATATGCCTATCTGTTTTCTTAAATTTCATTTCTTCAGCATTTTCGTTATCTTCATTTCCCAAGTAATTTTCTTGAATTCCACTTGAGGAATAACTTGAGGTTTCACCTACAAAGCTTAAACCAGAATAAAAGCCTACACTTAAAACAACTATAAAAGTACCTACAAGTAATTTTAATTCTTTAGTCCAAGTATGTATAAAACTAGTTTGCATTAAAACGTATGTTGTGTTTTAAGGATAGCTATTGTTTTTAATAAATTTGACATGGCATATGTCATTGAATTTGCTGAAATAGTAGCTCCTGAAATGGCATCTATATCTTGCCCATACTTCAAGCTATCTGTTGATGTTTTACCAATAAATTGCTTTAACCAACGTTTACTTCCTATTTCATTACCGTAATCTTCTCTATAAATTAACACTTTAGCTTTAACGACATTTAACTGTTGATCAAATACTACCAAATAATCAAATTCATCAGTTTTACTTGGTGCTTTACCTACATAAAAATAGCCAATCACTTCAGCGTTATCTATAATTTTAAATAAATTATCTTGATTAATTTTAGTTGGTAGCGTCTTATTAATAGCGTTAGAAATAACGACCATTTCTGTTGAAAAATTTGTGATTTCAAAAACAGAATTAATCTCTTTATTTACTTTTTT
>CAJXHW010000206.1 GCA_913054565.1 uncultured Kordia sp.
CCATTGGATTGCTTTTTTTTATGTCTATAATTTTTCGTTATTCTGGAACCGTATACGTTACATCAAATGCCCCGTCAGTAACCAAATACCATCTTGTTGGGTCTTCACCAATAGAAGCCGATATAAAACTAAATGTTCCTATAATTCTTTTGTTAGCTACATCATGTGTAGAAATATTTAACCCTCTTCTTACAGGATTACCACCATCTGAATATGGAATATACTTAAATTCACCATTAGCAAAAGTTTTGTCTAAGAAATCCATAAAATAAGGATCTGTTCCATTAGTTACTTCATCACCATTATTCACAGTATCTAAATCACAATCACTAGCTAACCAAACAGAATTTGTTGCATCGTAATTATTATATAGTTCTAATTGCTCAGGATCACAAGGGTCTGAACTATCAGTACCATCTTCATCTTCTTGCATATCACTTACACCATCACCATCAGAATCTAAATTTCCTTCATAAGGATCAGTTCCTGCTATTAACTCATCTTCATTTGTTATTCCATCACCATCACAATCAGCTGCATTCCAAACAGCATTATTTGAATTGTACCCTGTATACCCTGCTGGTTTTATAGGACTACATGCATCATCTTTATCATATCCATAATATAATTCCGTACCAGGAACATCAATTGCTCCATCTAGCATTCCATCGCCATCAGTATCAGCACCTGTTAACGGTGTATAGTTAGATGTGTATGTTTCTTTACCATCAAAATTAAATGATCCTGAAATCAGTTTGTTTACAGCATCTACTTCTATAGTCACATTTCCGTTATCCATAGTCATATCAGCTTCAAACATATCCCCTCCTGCACCACCGGCAAAGTAATACGCTGTATTTACTGTTCCAAACTGGTATGCCCCAGAGTCAGTTGCCTGCAATACCATTTTTACTTCTTGAGTCACATTTTCAAAAACAGGCTCCCCATCCAAATTACCAGTATCAACACTAACAGTTCTAACTCCTTTAATAGTTGTTTCCCCACTTAAAATTGTAGCAAATGGTGAATCAGCAATCCAATCAGAATCATCAAAACTCATTTGTAAATGACTTAACGTTGTTGCTTCAGATATAGTTGAAACTCCAGTATTATAAAATGCTGAATACGTAGCATCTGCACCACCTAACACATAAGGATTGGTAACATTATTAGTACTTATATTTGAAGGCATGCGTAGTGTTACAACATCAGTACCTCTCATTCCTGTAATTGTAATTGTACCATTATCAACTACAGCTGTAGTAATATCAACTTCATAAGGTAATCCTTCAATTGTAGTTGTAAATGTTCCTGCGGATACTGGAGTTGGATCTTGATCAGCTTGATATAAACTAGCATCTAACTCTGCAGGATCTTCTGCATTACATGCCACCAATACTATTGACAACAAAAACAGTTTGAATATATTTTTTGTAGTTTTCATAAATCTTTATTTTCTAGTTAAGAGAATAGCTTGTTAATTTATATGATTCGCCATCAATGGCATATTCAATTGGCCCTACATCTTTCGAAAAATAGTATTCACCAACCGTATCTGGTGTTCCTAAGCCTGTTTCAAGAATATGTGACAAGTGAATTACATTATCATAAGTTACTCCATTTACGGTATGCGAAATACCTACTTCCTCAACCGTATACTTATAATTCATATTTACAGTAGTGTTAGGAATTGCTGGACTACCACCTACTGGTGTATATGTATACGTTGTAGATACTGGGTTTTCCCACGATGTCCCTACTGGAGCATCATCTTGTAAAAATTTAATTTCAATAGGTGTTCCTGTAATAACATATGCTGGAGTATTCAAGTTCACTCCTATTCGTGAAAAATAACTTGCAGCTGATTTTCTTATAGCCCCAAATCCATTTTCACCTTCAAATCTATAGTAGGTTACTCCATTAATTATATCTGTACTACTGATTATATTTGTATTAGATCCTGAGCCTGTTACCGAATAATCCCAAGTATTGCCTATAGCTCTTGGAAAATAATCCCCTGTTGAAGTCCCTGAACCAGCCCCTCCACCACTTCCTGAACCTGAACTTCCTGCTCCAGTTTCATCAGTAAATGTACCTGTTAGCGGTTCATTTTCACAAGAAATAAATGTAAAACTAGTTAGTATAACTAGTAGATAAGTAAACTTTAAGAGTTTCATATGGGTTGAATTTTTATCTATATCTCACAAACATAACAAAATTATTTGATTTTTTTAGGCACTCTAAAAAGAATTACCAACCCCACAACAAAGAAGGCTACTA
The DNA here is from genome assembly GCA_913054565.1 of uncultured Kordia sp. Taxonomy (GTDB): domain Bacteria; phylum Bacteroidota; class Bacteroidia; order Flavobacteriales; family Flavobacteriaceae. The sequence goes on from CAJXHW010000206.1 coordinate 2,281, forward strand.
AAAATAAAATTGCATTTCGCATAGACCCTGTAATTACTTCTACTGAAGCAAATATCCCCATACCAATTACAATACCAATTTTTTCTGCAACATCATAAAAACTAAAGTATGATGTTGTATCTTTTGTTTCAGGTAAAAACTTAGCATATGTAGACCTAGATAAAGATTGAATTCCTCCCATAACAATACCAACCACACCAGCAGTTATAAAAAAATCGTTAGGTGTAATAACAAAGTAAGCAAATACACATATACACACCCATATCATATTTATAATAATTAACGTTGTAATATTTCCTAATTTCTTTGACACATACGATGTTAAAAATGCTCCAAAAACAGCGATAATTTGAATGATTAAAATGCTAATAATTAACCCCATTGTTTTATCAATGCCGTTTTCTTCCCATGCTATTTCATTTTCACCAAAAAAAGAAGCGACTAACATAACCGTTTGAACCGCCATACTATACACAAAAAAAGCTGCTAAATAAACTTTCAATTGCAACTGTGTTTGTAACTCTTTCCAAACCAACTTTAACTCCTTAAACCCATTTAAAAACACATGCTTAGTTACTTTATTATTGTTTCTAAGGTTTGGTAAGTATTGATATGTGTAATGACTAAAACCAAACCACCACACACCAACTAGCACAAAAGAATAACGCATCATTAATAAGGCATTTTCTTTAGGAGACAACATAATCATAGCTAAATTTATAAGTAATAAAATAACACTCCCTACATAGCCCATTGCATATCCTTTTGCACTAATTGCATCTTGTTGCTCTTTAAAAGCAATATCGGGCAAATAAGAGTTATAGAACACCAAACTACCCCAAAACCCTATTAAAGCAAGCACATAAAATAATAGACTACAATAAATATAATCAACCGAAAAGAAAAACAACCCAACACATGATATCGACCCTAAATAACAGAAAAAACGTAAAAAAAACTTTTTATTCCCTTTATAATCTGCAATTCCAGATAATATTGGAGATATAACTGCAACCACTAAAAAACCAAATGCTGTAGTATACGTCATTAAAGCAGTATGCGAAATTTCACCACCAAACACTGCAAGTTTTTCAATTGACAAACTTTTTAAGTACGCACCAATAAACAAAGGAAATACTGCCGATATAATTGTTAAACTGTAAACAGAGTTTGCCCAATCATAAAACGCCCAGGCGTTTAACACCTTTTTACTTCCTTTTTGAAATGATTTCATAATATCTTATAATTAAAAAAGCTGTTCGATTAATTTTGAACAGCTTCGAAAATACAATATTATATGAATATCTTAATTTAATTTAGCTCCTATTGGTCTAAAAGATGTTATTCCAAATTTTTTAGCCTCTGTTTTTGCAAATGGCGCTAATTCTTTCAAATTAGCTATTCTCGAATCATTAGAAGGGTGTGTGCTCAATATTTCTGGTGGCGCTTGCCCTCCACTATTCGCCTTCATTCGTTCCCATAACTTAGCTGCTTCATCTGGGTTATAGCCAGCCACAGCCATCAATATCAAGCCTATTTTATCTGCTTCAGTTTCATGACTTCTACTAAAAGGCAACATTCCTCCTACTTGACTTCCAACACCATAAGCCTGCATTACAAGTTGCTGTTTTTGAGGATCCATACCACCTACCTGCGTTCCAAGAGCTATAGCTGTACCCGCAGTTTGCTGTATAGTTCCTGCTGTCATACGCTGTCCTCCATGATCTGCCAAGGCATGTGCAACTTCGTGCCCCATAATTGCTGCAATAGCAGTTTCATTTTCTGCTACAGGCAAAATACCTGTATAAAAAACAATTTTACCTCCAGGCATACACCACGCATTTACTGTTTTATCATCTACTAAATTATATTCCCATTTATAATCTTTTAAATAACCTTCATAACCATTAGCATTTAACCAACGTTCCGCAGCTATTGCAATACGCTCACCTACACGAGTAATCATTTCTGAGTTTTTAGTACCTGTAACTACTTTGTTTTCTCCTAAAAATTGATCATATTGCTGAAAGGCAGACGGAAATAATTGCGCATTTGAATAAGCATTTAACATTTTTTTTCCTGTAAACGGATTGGTTTTACAAGATGCTACGACTAACACTATAGAAACGGCTA
>CAJXHW010000207.1 GCA_913054565.1 uncultured Kordia sp.
GGTATAGTAGTTTCTATTTCAAAATTAGATTCTAAAACTTCAGGTATAAAATTACCTATCATTGTAGGTTTATTACCTAAAAGTCCAAGTTTTTTTAATCCTAATTTTTTAGCTTGCTTTCCTGTAGCATCGGCAATATGTAAAATAGGAATATTGATTTTGGGTTGCACGTACTTATAGGTCATATGAGGTGTATTTGCACATATGACTATAGCTTCTGCACCAGCTTGTTCTAATTTTTGTGCAACATCTAAATACTTAGCATTTATTTTTTCTTTGTTCTGCTCGCGCATCAACTCGATATTGATGCTATGTATAATTAGTGGTGGATTTCCTTGCGTCCCTATTTCTTTTCCTGTAAGATCATTAATTAATTTATAGTATTCAATAGTAGAGTGCCAAGAAGTACCACCAATAAGACCAATTGTTTTCATTGTGTTATTTTTATATTAATATTCTTACAGTTTCAAACCAACTCCTAAACCAATATTCCACGTATTATAACCATCAAATCGTTGGTCAAGGAAGAAGTTTGGTAATAAATAAAAGGAGTCTGTAATATCTTTTTCATATTCAAATCCTACTCGCATTAAATAAAAAGACTCTTCTTTTTCTAATTCAACACCTGGTCCTATTGTTATGACATAACCACCGCCAAATTGATATAGTGCATCTATGGTAAAAACCAAAGGATTAACTCTTTCAATTTCTTCATTATTAGAATTACGAGTGATGAATGTTTCAATTTCTACATCATTATGTAGCCCAAGACCCCATTTGTGATTAAACCAATACTCAATATCTAGTCCCCAGGACGGTACAAACACATTATCAACACCTTCTGTATTAATCAGTGTGTGACCGATGATTCCTGCTATTCTAAATCCACGTCCATCATTGTGTTTTTCATTATGTTCTGTATGCTCTTGTGCGTTCATTTGAAACGCCATACCTAAGATTAGAATTGTTGTAATCTTAATTTTGCTCATTTTATATTTTGTATGTTAATGTGGTTTCCCAAATTTGATTATTGATAAACAGATCGCCTCTTTTTGCATAAATATCGTGATAGCCCGTACGAATTTTTATATGCTCACTTGCGCGAAAACTAAAACCTACAAACATCCAGTTTTGATCCAGTTTCTCCGGTCTTAGACCGTTACCAAAATCTAAATGGACTTCATCATACACCACTAAGCTTAGCTTGGAATTAGATGTAAATGTTTTTAAGGGTACTGTTATCTGAAATTTATACCTAAAACGGTTTCTATACTTTACCCCATCTATGGAATAGGAATTAGCGTCGGTTTCAACTATATTTTGTTGAAAGCGCTCTTCAAAGCGCAATCTATGATCGAATGAAAACCTAGAGAATTTATGCTTTATAGTAAGCTGTTGAAAGATGTTGTTCTCTATAGCGTTTATAGGAGTACTATACTCTGAGTAGTTATAGTTTCTTATGTAGCTATATCCTACAGCAATATCGAGGTCATTCTCAAATTTATAATGAACAAATGGCCTAATGATAAACTGCTCCCAGTCTTTTAAAAAATTAGTACGTCTAAAGTTAAACTCAGTATTTACAGACCACTTTTCATTTAGTTTTTTATTTATATCAATAGTATTCCAACTACTATAATGAGTCTCTCTTTCTTGTGCATTGAGACTAAGAAAAGGTATTACAAATAAGAAAGCAATGATTAATTGTTTCATTTTATTGCTTATAAGTGATGCTCCAAATACCACGTACTTCATTAACATCATACCCTATTGCTTTATCTTCAGGATAAAGATTTGTAAGCGCTGTGAGCACTTTAGGCTCAATATCTTTTTCAGGATTACCGTGACATTGTAAACACATTGAGTTTGTGGTTATTGGGGCATAAAATTTTACCGTACCACTTTCAATCTCAGTTACTGGTTGGTATTTCTCATTGCTTGCTATTGCTTTTTTAAATCGCGCTATAATACCAAGCTCTTTTGCATTTGCTTGATTTTCTGGGTTTCGTGGTTTATCAGAAACTCTTCTTATATATGCATTTTGTGCTACAGCCATACTATCTGTGATTGGATAGGCTTGTTTATTGCAGAAGGTAACTGCCTCAAGGGATCCTTTTTTTTGAATGGTTCCCATCAGGTTTTTGCCTAGTTCTTTTTTAGTGTTCAAAGCATATTCTTGACCACGATCTGCTGGTGTTTTCGATTTCGCGGAAGCGGAAGTATCATCTTGCTTACCACTATTTCTGTGCTTCATCTTACCGTTACTCTCTTCTTCAATATGCTCTTTAAACCACTCTGGTTCATCAATTTCAAAATCATACATATAATCCGAAATAAGCTTTATGTCTTCTTCTGAAAATGGTTGATAAGGCATTACACCAAACCGTTTTACGGCACCTCTCATCTTTGTTTTATCCTTAGATGGTTGCTTAACGAAATTCCATATAGAATTAACAAACTCGTCTTTAGAAGTATCGTCATTTATATAATGTGACTTTATAGCAACCATTGGCGGAGCAATTCTATTGTCGTGATCCGTAGATGGGTTATGACATACGTAACACTTGGTTTCCATAAGCTTTTTTCCCGGATGGTTGCCCGCTGTATAAGTTGTAATTTTCACTTCAACATCTGTTTGTTTTGAGTAATTAGATTTTTTAATATCGTTGCAACTAATTAGTAATAGCGCTAAGAAGGCAATAGGTAATATGCTTATATAATTTTTCATAAATAAATTGTTTAGTTCTAGTTTATGTTCTTACTTCAAGAGATATAGTATTTTTTAATATTTCTCTTTACATATAAAAACCTGATTAAACCAATTAAGAATAATATAGGTGCTATGATTATAAGCATAGTTCCTATCCATTTGATTTCAATCAACATATCTAATTTAATAATAGCAAAACCTGAACTTAAGAAAACAATGAACGTTCTGAAATAAGCTAGAAATGTCCTTTCATTTGCAAGTTTAGTTCTGTCTATAGCAAGTTTGTCTGTCAGTGATAGAATTAAATTCTCCATTATTTAATTTTACCTGTTGCACAACTTACAAAAGACTTAGCTTTGGAAAGCACACCATTTACGTCTTCAATAGATGGATAGCCCAATGATTTAAGTTTCTCCTTAACTGATAATGCTACCTCAGAATTTGAAGCTAAAAATGAGACAGTAGATGATTCTGTATCAACCTTTACATTTGTTACGTTCCCTAGTTGAGATAATTTTGTAGTAATTGTATTTGCACAACCACCGCATTTTAAGTTTTGTACAATTATAGATGTTCTCATATATTTTAAATTTATATGAGCAAGTTATTGTGAAAGGCTAACGTGTGCAGTAACTTAGGTTACACAAGTCAAAAAAAAGAGCGAATTTATAGCTCCGTTTTTTGATGCTTTGCTCTAATTTCCTAGGCTTTAAAATTTACTAAACCACCGTCAAGATTAGTAGTTTCCATAAAACCAGCTTCTTCCATTAATCGACACGCTAATTCTCCTTTTTCACCAGTTTTACTATAGATATAATAATGCTTATTTTTATCTAATGCTTTAAGCCTTGGAGTAAAATCACTTTGATTATTTAAAGGAAACTTGCTAGCTCCAAATCTGGGTTGGTTTATGGAATCTTCGGATCTTACGTCCAGAACTATAGCGTCAGGATCTTGTTTCAAAAAGCTATGCCATATAAAACCACTTGCTATTGTCATTATTTATGATTGTTAAGATTAGTTCCAATTCATATAACCACCCTTTAGGTCAAAGATTTTTTTAAACCCTAGGCTATCCAATTTTCGAGCAGCTTTCTGGCTTCTATTTCCAGAACGACAATAGAGGTAAACGGGTTCTTCTTTGTTGAGTTTGTTAAATTCTTTAATAAAGTCTGATTGATTAAAGAAATCAATATTTTTTGCATTTTTGATGTGGCCACCATTAAATTCATTAGGTGTTCTTACATCGATAAGCTGAACTTTTTTTGTATTAATAGCCATTTTAAAAGAAGGCTTATCAAGAATTGTAATAGTATCGTTTTGTTGGGCACCAGATCCAAATAGAAAAGAGAAAAATGACATAATTATGAATATAAATTTCATTAATTTTTCTATCAAAGGTAACGCCAATTCCTTAGTCTATAAGTAACTCAGGTTACACATAGACGAATAAAATCAAAAAAAGAGGCAGTCTTAACGACTGCCTCTTTTCTCTACTAACCAACCAATAAGACCATAGTTTTTTCGCTATGGAATCAATATTATTATGCAGGAATTACTGTTTTTCCAGTCCAAGCAAGCATACCACCAGTAAGATTAAAAGTACCGTTAATTCCTAATTCATCTAATAGTTGGCAAGCTTGACCACTTCTATTTCCGCTTCTACAATAGACATAG
>CAJXHW010000208.1 GCA_913054565.1 uncultured Kordia sp.
TTAGCAGAATTTTTAATGTAAAAAATACCCATGAAGGGTAATTCAAATATTCTGGTGATTTAACTTTTTTTTCTTCATTTTTTCCTTTCCGTTTGTGATAGGTGTAAAAACATGACCAAATAATTGTTTGGTAAATATATTGAATCATATCTACGGCTAAACTTATAATAATTAATATGGCTGGAACTATCAATTTTTCCTCAATAACAATTTCTGAATTATTATTATCCTTAAAAATCCATATCAAAGCAATGCCTGCAAATGCAATTTGTCTGTTAATATCACTTAATTTCCCTGAAAAAGTGTAATATGCTTCTTTATATTCAGATAATTTCATCTACTTTTTTTCTCTAGGTCCAGTTCCTTTATTTGGAGAAGGTCTTTTATGTTCTCTTAATGGAACAATTTTACGATTAGGTTTTTGTGTTGGCTTCGCTTTTGGTTGTGGAGATTTTTCTTTCTTGCTCATTTCAAAATTTGTTTATTCTTTTAAGTATTCATTTAAAATGTTTTATACATTTCGAAATACTAATATACTTTAAAAAATTAAATAAAATAAACATGTATAAATACATGTTTTAATAGCATATAATATCCATTTTGAAATTAAATTTGTACATTTTAAAAAATATCCATTATCTTTGAACCAACAACAAATAAGAAAAGTTCCTTGTCATACTGTTCTAATTCTAATATCCTAAGCCTTACGGCTTTTTTTAAAGTAAGCATTTGTATTATAATTTATATTATGTTAAGTAGTATATTTACAACCTTATGTAAAAACAAGGTCTATAAGAATTAGTCAGAAGCTAAATCAGAAAGTTCATTCACTACTCCAGTGTATAGTATCGAAGATCGATGTGTACTGAATACATGAATTCTAGAAGATAAATTGTTATACAAACGAACAGTTACATTATAAACTTCATTATCTTCTACAATCTTAAACTGAACTTTATGAAACTTCTTTTTATCGTTATAGATTACCGTATAATCTTCTGGAGTTCCATTAAATACAATTCCTGTTTTTTTAGTATTGAAACCTTTACCATTTTGTAATTCACCAAAATATGGCAACGAAGCATTTACATTGTCACCGTTCAGTTTTAAATAATTCACAGTACCTGTAATAGCTATATTAGCTGGACTTCCTCCGCCGATTGGAATTAAGGTTCCAAGTTTTACAGCTCTGGGTGCTGCCCAATTGGATGTGATTTCAAAAGATTTGTTTTGAATCAAATCATCAACACTATTTCCTTGTTTTGTATTTACAACTACCGAGTTGTTACTTGCGCAACCAATCATTAGAATTCCTAAGAAAATGATACTAAATTTTTTCATAAGTACTTGATTTAAAACACTGAAATACAGCAAATTTCATACCAATTTACTGCTTTTTCATGATTTTCAATGACTCCTTTACGTTTTTAACAAATTTAAGAGCTTTAATTCCTGTAATGAACTATTTTTGCACGATGCAAAAAACAATCCCTCAAAAATCTAAACTAGAGTTTGTTGCCTTAATGGCTTCTTTGATGTCTATAGTTGCTTTATCTATAGACGCACTTCTCCCCGCTTTACAACAAATTGGAGTTTCTATTGGCACTTTTAATACTAGCGAAAATCAGTTGTTAATTACTATGATTTTCTTAGGGTTGGGTTTTGGTCAACTTATATTTGGCCCCCTATCAGATAGTTTTGGTCGTAAGCCCATTATTTATGTAGGTTTTACAGTATTTGCTTTAGCTAGTTTTTTATGTGTTTTTGCGACCAATATAGAAACCATGGTTATTGGTCGTATTTTACAAGGAATAGGACTCTCTGCGCCAAGAACTATAAGTATCGCAATGATTCGAGATCGTTTTAGCGGCGATTATATGGCAAAAATCATGTCATTTGTCGTAGCCATATTTATTCTTGTTCCTATTGTAGCTCCTTCACTCGGAAAAATTATGTTAGACAATTATGGTTGGCAATCCATTTTTTATAGTCAGTTACTTTTTGGAGTAGTTATTTTGTTCTGGCTATGGAAACGTCAGCCTGAAACACTCGCTTTAGAAAACAAGAAAACATTTAAACTATCATTGTTTGTCTCAGGAACTAAAGAATTTATGAAGCATAAACAAGCAGTTGTTTTTACATTCGTATCTGGGTTTATCACTGGCTCTTTTATGGTGTTTTTAAGCACGTCACAGCATATTTTTCAAGAGCAATACGGTATGATTGAAGAGTTTCCTTATATCTTTGGAGCTTTGGCGTTTTCGGTAGGCCTGGCCACTTTTATTAATGGAACATTGGTTGTTCGGTTTGGTATGAGAAGACTTGTCAATATTTTTGCAGTCATGTTTACCTTCATTTCCTTATTGTATGTGTTTGTTTTTCTTGACAAAGCAAACCCTAGTATCTATATCTTAGTTTCTTTTTTTTCAATTCAGTTTTTTGCAGTAGGCTTCCTTTTTGGGAACGTACGTTCATTAGCGATGCAACCTTTAGGTCATATTGCTGGAATTGGAGCAGCAATTAATGGATTTGTTTCTACAGTCATGGCAGTTCCAATTGCAACTTATATAGGTGGTTTTGTAGATACCACTGCCCTCCCATTATTTCTTGGTTTTACTGTCTGTGGTATGCTAACGTTGTTTTTATTGTTTCTCGTACGAAAAGAAAAGGCATGAACATAGAGATTATTTATCAAGATGAGTATTGTATTCTAGTAAATAAACCTAACAATGTACTGGTACATCATGCACATCATTCTAGAAATAAATCGGATGAAGATTCTTTATTGCAGCTGTTGAAAAGTCAGCTTGGTCATAAATATTATCCCATTCATCGTTTGGATAGAAAAACTTCTGGAATTATTTTATTAGCTACAAAAACCGAATTTGTTTCTAAATTTCAAGAGTTATTTACACAAGATCAAATTCAGAAAACATATTATGGAGTGGTTCGTGGTCATGCTCCAGAATCAAGAATCATCGATTCTCCTGTTAAAGGCCGTGATGCTGATGTTTATAAAGAAGCTGAAACTCATTTGCGATTACTAGAAAAAATTACCTTAGAAATTCCTGTAAAGCCTTATGATACTTCTCGTTATAGCTTGGTAGAATTGCAACCCAAAACAGGACGAATGCATCAATTGCGGATTCATATGAGTAAAATTTCTCATCCATTAATTAACGATGCTAAATATGGAGATAAAAATCACGATTTAATGTATGAAGCTGAATTTGGATGGGAAAATTTATTTCTGCATGCAGGTTCTTTGGCGTTCAAACACCCATTTACACAGAAAGAGTTACTAGTAAAAGGTTCTTTTTCTAATGATTGGATTTCCCTCTTTGAAAAATTTCAATGGAAGAATCCTTTAAATGGTTAGATCATTTCAAAAACACCAATGATTCCTATTGAACCATAAACTCTAGTGTTTTTGCTTTAGAACTACTTATCTTCTCCCCTTTTGATAAATCAGTATCAAACAATCTGTTTAAGTTATTACCTGCTAGATCCTCTAACCGTGACTCTATAACAATAGAATACATACCTTTGTTCCATAAATTTTTTGGAACAAATAGCATGCTTGTTGCTTTTTTAGAAAGCATGAACCCACCATCAATATGCTCTCCTTTTTCATTAACTACTTCTAGGGTTTCTTGAGCTAACATCGCATCTAAAGTTTCACCAAAGGAAATACCCAAAGCCTCTTTTGTATTTTTTTGAGGAATTGTTAGTTTCCATTTACTTGTAGCAGGACTTTGTACATCTCTACTCCCAACAACAATGGTTTTTTTATAATCTTTACCTAGTTCAGCTCCTTCTGCATCACTTAGATTTTTAAGAATTGTAATCTCATAAGTATTCCCTTCTTTAATAGGGATCCCCAATTCTTTATTCGGAATCAAATCTTTTTTAATTCTTCCTGGGTCTAACCAAAGTGTCAACTCAGTATATTCCTTATTCCACAGCTCATTCTCAAGCGATAAAAATATATTTTCGATTGTTTTAGTCTTGTTATTTGTTACACTCACAAAATCTAGAAAACGTTTAGATTGTTGCATTGGCTTATCGAATACAAAGTACATTTTCAATAAATTTTCTGGCACGGTATCTATATTCGGGTAAATGGTTATTAGCTTTGGATGAATTTGGTTTTCTAGTTTTGGAATACTGAACTCTTGGTACAATATTTCATTCTTATAAATCTCATAACTCTTGCCTGTTGAAACAGGAATAATGGGAGTAAAAATATTTTCATTATTTTTCACCACCAGTTCTCCGAAGATTGCATTTTTTTTACCTTTTAGTTTTATCTGATAGTTAGCATCGGTTTCACCTGAAAAAAACACGCTTTTTGC
>CAJXHW010000209.1 GCA_913054565.1 uncultured Kordia sp.
CAGAGCCATAAGCTTCTAAACCGTAACACACTAATGAGTTGTTTACAGAAACCATAACTGAAGCTGAAGCATCAATTTTAGATAACTCTTCCATAATTAAAACATATGAAATAGCATCCATTCCGCTTCCTCCATATTTTGGATCAACCATGATTCCCATAAATCCTAAGTCCCCCATTTTCCTCACTAATTCTTGAGGAAATTCTTGCTTGTTATCTCTTTCAATTACTCCTGGTAATAATTCAGTCTGTGCAAAATCTCTTGCAGCATCACGAATCATAATATGCTCTTCTGTAAGGTTAAAGTCCATTATATGTGTTTTTTGTATGTAGTTTTATAAGAAAGGCACAAATATAAGAGATTCTCCGGAATTAATTTACAGATTCAGACAATATCCTCACAGCTAGTTTGTTTAAGGGTAAACACGTGTTGTAATTACACATAGGTGTAATAAGTAATCCATATATTTGACTGAATTTAATATCAGATTTTATGAATGTGACAGAGTATTATGTGATTGGGGTTATGTCAGGAACGTCTTTAGATGGTATTGATGTGGCGTATCTTCATTTTAAAAAAGAAGATAAATGGACATACGATATCATTCATGGAGAAACCATACCTTATACATCAAATTGGGAGTTTCGGTTACGAGATGCTATAAATTCTTCGGCATCAGAATTAGATATTTTAAATATTGCTTATACAGAATTATTAGCAGGAGTAGTTAGTGACTTTATAGAAAAACACCAATTAGTGAGGATTGACGCGGTATGCTCACACGGACATACAATTTTACATCAACCAGAAAAGGGATTGACTCTACAATTTAAAATTATTAGCAGAGCGATTACTACAAACTGTAGTTTGCGATTTTAGAATGCAAGATGTTAGTTTAGGTGGGCAAGGTGCACCATTAGTGCCTATTGGAGATGAACTGTTGTTTTCAGAATTTGCCTATTGTTTAAATTTAGGAGGGTTTTCAAATATATCAACTCAATTAAATGATGAGCGTATTGCTTATGATGTTTGCCCGGTTAATATTGTTTTAAATCATTATGTACAACAATTAGGAGTGCCTTATGATGATGGTGGTAAAACGGCAGCATCTGGTAAAGTAAACCTAACACTTTTAGAGCGCCTTAATGCTCTTGAGTTTTATCAATTAAGCTACCCAAAATCATTAGGGTTAGAATGGGTACAACAAACTATTTTCCCTTTAATTGATGCGTATAAATTAGCAACACCAAATATATTAAGGACGTTTGTAGAACATTGTGCCATTCAGATATCTAAGCAATTTTATAATAAAGGCAGTGTGTTAGTTACTGGAGGAGGAATGTATAACTTACTGTTAATTGATAGAATTAAATCGTTATCAGGAAATGATATTCATTTACCAGAACCTAATCTAATTGAATTTAAGGAAGCTTTAATTTTTGGACTTCTTGGCGTATTAAAGTTAAGAGGTGAGGTTAATGTCTTAGCCTCTGTAACTGGAGCAAAAAAAAATCATTCATCAGGAGTGGTGTTTAATTGTAATTAATAAGAATTAGTTTATTATATTTACACGCTTTTATTCAAAACCTTTATAAATGGAACAGCTTTAACTCCCCTTGGGGATATATAATTTAAAGACACTTCAGTAAAATTTACGCTAATAATCTAAATTTCAATTTATTAAAAAGTTAAAGCAACAAATCATGAAAGATTTATTAAAAAAATACGAAGAAAAGCAACCAGAAATTGTTTTTCATTGGAAAGACCAAGAAACTGATGCCGAAGGGTGGACTGTAATTAACTCATTACGTGGTGGTGCTGCAGGTGGTGGTACACGTATGCGTAAAGGGTTAAATAAAAATGAAGTGTTATCTCTGGCAAAAACAATGGAGGTGAAGTTTACAGTATCTGGACCTGCAATTGGAGGTGCTAAGTCTGGAATTAATTTTGATCCGAATGATCCAAGAAAACGTGGCGTTTTAGAGCGTTGGTATAAAGCTGTGACACCATTGTTAAAGCATTATTACGGAACTGGAGGAGATTTAAATGTTGATGCAGATAAAGATGTTATTCCAATTACTGAAAGTTGTGGTGTTTGGCATCCGCAAGAAGGGATTTTTAATGGTCATTTTAAACCGTCTGAGGCAGATAAAATTAACAGAATAGGCCAATTAAGACAAGGTGTTATTAAGGTGATTGAGGATGATAGGTATTCGCCAAACTTGTCTAAAAAGTATACCGTTGCAGATATGTTAACTGGATATGGTGTTGCTGAAGCTGTAAAACATTATTATAATATTTATGGAGGTAACATTTTAGGAAAACGCGCTATTGTGCAAGGTTTTGGAAATGTTGGTTCTGCTGCAGCTTATTACCTAACACAGTTGGGAGCTAAAGTAGTTGGTATTATAGATAGAGATGGTGGATTGATTAATGAAGAAGGGTTTTCTATGGAAGAAATGAGAACCTTATTTTTAAATAAAGACGGTAATAAATTAATGTCAGATCAAATGATACCATTTGCTGAAATTAATGAAAAAATATGGAGCTTGCCAGCTGAAATATTTGTGCCAGCTGCTGCTTCAAGATTAGTGTCGCAAGATCAAGTACAACAAATGATTGACTCTGGGTTAGAAGTTGTTTCTCCTGGAGCCAACGTGCCATTTGCAGATAAAGAAATATTCTTTGGGCCAATTATGGAGTATACAGATAAGCACTTGAGTTTATTGCCAGATTTTATTTCAAATTGTGGTATAGCGAGAGTATTTGCTTATTTAATGGAGGCTAGAGTAGAACAGCCAATGCAAGACAAGTCAATATTTGATGACACATCAAATATTATTAAAAATGCGTTAACTAAAACGTATGATAAGAATAGTAATAAAACCGAGATTTGTAAAACCGCTTTTGAAATAGCGCTAAAGCAGTTGTTGTAATCATACAGTAAAATAGTAAAATAAGTAACATGGAAATATTTATAGTATTCGTATTCGTATTAGGGTATTTAGCAATTACGCTAGAACACAATTTAAAAGTTGATAAGCTTATACCAGCTTTGGTAATGATGGCAATATGTTGGGCTGCAATAGCTTTTGGTATTGACGATTTTCAAAATTGGTTTGATTCAGGGCAACATAAGCTTCTTGATGCATTTGGCGCTTTAAATCATGAGGCAAAGTTGCATTTAATGGAGGAGACATTACTTCATCATTTAGGAAAAACTGCGGAGATTTTATTCTTCTTGTTAGGAGCAATGACTATTGTAGAAATCATTGATCATTTTGATGGGTTTTCTACGTTTAAAAGTTATATTAAAACAAAGAATAAGAAAAAACTATTGTGGATATTTTCGTTTTTAGCATTTATATTATCTGCAATTATTGACAACTTAACTGCAACGATTGTTTTACTGACAATTTTACAAAAAATAGTTAGTAAAAAAGAAACGCGTATTTGGTTTGCAGGGGTAATTATCATTGCTGCTAATGCTGGAGGAGCTTGGTCTCCAATTGGAGATGTAACAACAACAATGCTATGGATTGGTAAGAAGGTGACTACAGATATGTTAATTACCTATCTTTTTATACCATCATTACTATGTATGATAGTGCCAGTATTTATTGCGTCACTAACAAAACCTTTTAAAGGAGATTTAGAAAAAGACATAGAAGTGGATGCAGAAGAAATTCACGAAACAAAATACAGTCCTGTTATGTTGTATTTAGGTTTAGGAATGATACTTTTTGTGCCTTTATTTAAAACGGTAACGCATTTACCTCCGTATGTAGGTATGATGTTATCCTTAGGAATTGTGTGTGCATTTGCAGAAATATTTAGTACCAGACATTTTAGCCTTTCTAGTTTAGATGAGCATGCAGATGATAGTGGGCATCATAGTCCAGTACATAAATCATTATCTAAAATTGAAATGCCAAGTGTATTATTTTTCTTTGGAATATTAATGGCTGTAGCAGCTTTAGAAAGTTTAGGAATGTTATTCCATTTTGCTGAAGGTTTAAATACAACAATACCAAATTCTGATGTTGTGGTTATGCTATTAGGAATTGGTTCTGCGGTGATTGACAATGTGCCATTAGTAGCTGCCAGTTTAGGGATGTTTTCAAATGAGTTAAATGATCCGTTGTGGCACTTTATAGCATTTTCTGCTGGTACTGGAGGAAGCATGTTGATTATTGGTTCTGCTGCTGGAGTTGTTGCTATGGGTATGGAGAAAATTTCTTTTTTCTGGTATTTTAAAAATATAACATGGTTAGCATTTTTAGGATTTGTAGTGGGGTCTATATCATTTATTTTTATCAGAGGATTAATAGGCGCTTAATGATTGCATCTAAAA
>CAJXHW010000210.1 GCA_913054565.1 uncultured Kordia sp.
ATCTATACAATCAAAAATCAATAGATATCGTTGAGAAATTTAAACGCATGTATAAATTAAATCGGATAGGTATTGTAGCCTTTGCTATTATAATTATTCCTCTCTCTTATGGAGCAAAGATGATTTCTATGGGAATCCTTATGTCACTATTGTTTATAGTTTTTTCCTACGTAGCTAAAAAATACAGCGTGCAATTAAATAAAATTGATAAAAACACGAGTAGTTATGAATACTTAAGCGCATTTAATACCTGGGTAAAAGATATGATTGCTTTAAACTCAAAGCTATCTACTTTTATGTATCCATATATCTTTATAGCAATGACACTTGGGTTTTGGTTCATCCAAATTGAGGAGGAAATATTAGGAAATATACTTATAAATGGGATAGTTTCTGAATTCCCTACAACTTATCTCATTAATGGATTTCCAATACTTTTACTAATTCCTTTTTTTATAGTCATCGGAAATGGGATATCAACTTAGTATATGGTAGAATTTTGAATAGATTAGAAAACACACTTTCAGATATGGAAGAATTGAGAAAATAGTTATGTTTTTACTATTGTATACAACAAAAAAGGCCGAAGTTTAAACTTCGGCCTTTTTTGTTGTATACATTTTTAATTACCAAATCTTCACACGGTCAGCTTCTGATAAATACATGCCATCACCTTCCTTAATATCAAACGCTTCATAAAACGCTTCAACATTCTTTAAAGGCTGACCTGCTCTAACCATTCCTGGAGAATGTGGATCTGTTTTAATTCTGTTCTTCAACGCTTCATCTCTGTATTTTGTTCTCCAAACAGTTGCCCACGACATAAAGAAACGTTGCTCTGCAGTATACCCATCAATCATCTCTGGCTTACCTTCTTCTTTAAAAAGCAATTGTAATGCGTCATACGCCACATTCACACCACCTAAATCTCCAATATTTTCACCTAAAGTAAACGCACCATTGATATTAGTTTCTGGCAATACTTCAATGTTAGAGTATTGACTTGCAAGTGCATCTCCAAGAGTTTTAAATTTCTCAGCATCCTCTTCAGTCCACCAGTTATTTAAGTTACCTTCTTTATCAAATCTCGCTCCAGAATCATCAAAACTATGAGATATTTCATGACCGATTACAGCTCCTATACCTCCGTAATTCACAGCATCATCTGCGTTATAATCATAGAATGGTGGTTGTAAAATTGCCGCTGGAAATACGATTTCATTATATGACGGGTTAAAATAAGCGTTTACTGTTTGTGGCGCCATATGCCATTCTGTTTTATCAACAGGTTTGTTTAGTTTATCAATCGTTTTTTGAAAACTCCAAGCCGATGCATTTTGCATGTTTTGATAGTACGTGTTTTCTGGAGTAATGTTTAACGCTGAATAATCTTTCCATTCATCAGGGTATCCAATTTTAACTGTCGTAGCTTTTAACTTCTCTACAGCTTTCAATTTAGTATCATCACTCATCCATGACAACTTCTCTATTCTGTACTCAAAAGCCTTTAAGACGTTAGCTATCATTTTTTGAGCTTTTTCTTTTGCTTCTGGCGGAAATTTCTCTGATACATATAATTGCCCTAAAGCTTCTCCTAAAGTTCTGTTTACTGTAGAAAGTGCTCGCTCATCTTGTGGACGTTGTTCTTTTGCTCCTTGTAAAGTTTTAGAATAAAACTCCCAGTTACTCTTTTCTAACTCCTCACTTAATTTACCAACAGCATTATTAAATACTGTCCACTTTAAATACGCTTTCCAATCTGAAATATTATTTTTCTTAAATACGTGTTCTAGTTCTTTTGTGTAGTCTAACTGACTAACAATTACAGTATCTAATTGTTTTATTCCTATTTCGGAAAAATACGTGTTCCAATTGATACTTGGTACCATTTTTTGTAAATCCGTTACTGCAGTTGGATTATAGCGTTTACGAGCATCTCTGCTTTCAACTTTATCCATTTTATGTTGTGCTAAACTTGTTTCAAAAGCTAAAATTTGCTCTGCTTTTGTTTGTGAGTCTTCAGGTGTATGACCAATATATTTAAACATTTTAGCAATATGCGCCACATATTTTTCTCTTTTTTCCTTAGAGTCATTATCATCTTTTACATAATAATCTCTATCTGGCAACCCTAAGCTTCCAGCTCCAAGATATACTACATTTTTATTACTATTCTTTGAATCTGCCCCTACATAAGTACTAAAAAAACCTCTTCCTCCTTTAGGTGCGGCTTGAATTAAATACTGCTGTAATTGTGCAATTGTTGTTATTGCATCTATCTTTTCTAACTCTGGTAATATTGGTACTACACCAAGTTTGTTTCTCTCTTCTAAGTTTAGAATTGACTTGTATAAACTAACTGCTTTCCCTTGATCTGAACTTGCATCAATAGATGTATCATTCATTGCTTTTTTTAATATTTCAAGCACATCGTGATCAGTCATTTTTCTTAACTCATCAAAACTTCCCCAACGGGTTCTGTCGGCAGGTATTTCATTATTTTTCAACCATGTTCCGTTAATGAATTGAAAAAAATTCTCCTTAGGACTTATAGAATTATCAATTAATGTTGTATTAATTCCAATGTTTTTCACTGAAGTATCTTTAGATGTTTCTACATTTTTCTTACACGAAACAAGTGCTAGTGATGTAGCCATCCCTATGCACACAATTTTTTTTACTCTTTTCATTTATAGAACGGTTTTTTTGGTTAATGCGAATATAAGTATTTTAAAATTAACCCTATAAACCCTACGTCTTCTCTACAATGAACATATAAATGTCCTGACACTATTTAACGTAGCAACTCGTATTATTCTACAATAATTAAAACACTAATTTATAACCTGTACCCTTTTGAATGATTTCATCTAACTTTCCTTTTAATTGCTTCACATAAATACGCACGAGCTTAGTTCCTAAACCTTCATTGATTTCATTTGAGTTATAGCCAATACCATTATCAGATATTATTAGTTCTATTTTTTTAGCTGGCAGTTGTTTTAACGACACATCTATTTTTCCTTCATTTTTATTTACAAAACCGTACTTAACTGAGTTTGTTATTAGCTCACTTATAATTAACCCTAGAGGGGGTTAACACACTAATGTCAATTGGAATATCGTCTATATCTAAATTCAGCTTAATATGTTTTCCTACAGTATAGTTATCAATTAACCCTTCAATAAGCTCTGTAAAATGCTCTTTGCTACTAATGTATTTTAAGTCATCTGATAGGTACATTTTTTCATGTAACATCGCCATTGACATTACTCTATTTTGCACAATTTCAAAAACACCTAATACTTTTTTATCCGTAATATTTCTTGCTTGAAACCGCAATAGACTATTCACTATTTGTAAATTATTTTTTACACGATGGTGTATTTCCTTTAACATAATTGCTTTCTCTTCATTCTTACTACTTATGTCTTCTTTCTGCTGTTTTAACAACTCGTTAATGACTTGTTTTTTTTGATTACCATAATAAATAGTTATTGCTAAAATCAACGTAAATAAAAATGCCGTTGAAATAAAGTATATGAAGTTTCTATTCTCTTGCAGTTTTAATTTATTTACTTCATTTTGTACTGATAACAATTCTATTTCATATTCCTTTTTATCTAAATCATAGGCAGCATTTTGTCTAATAAGATCTTTTTCTGTTTCTTTATTCCTAATACTATCTCGCATTTTAACATACAGCTCATACATGGTTAAGGCCGGTTTCCATTTACCTTCTTTTTTATATATTTTATTTAACACTTGAGCAGCTTGGCCTATTAGTTTTGGTTTCTTTATTTTTTTAGCAAGCAACATGCTTTCATTACCATATTTTTTAGCGTTATCAATTTTGTTACTTAATAAGTTCAGGTTAGACAGGTTATTTAATGAAATTGCTTGTCCTTCTTGATTATTATGACTCCTGCTTAAGGCTAAACTATTGGTGAAATATTCTAATGCTTTGTTGTGATTACCTTGGCTTTTATACATCCTTCCTATACTGTTTAATGAAATAACAACACCGTTTTGATCACCTATGCTTTTCTTAATCTGTAAACTCTCCTGAAAGTATTTAAGTGCTTTTTCATAATCATCTTCTAAAGAATATATTACCCCAATATTATTCAATACAGACGCTTTTGCATAATCATCTTTAGCATCTGGATTAACATCTAAGCTTCTTTGAAAATAATACTGAGCCTTCTCTATTTCTCCTTGATTGTAATAACTCTGCCCTACATTATTTAACGATATACTTAAACCTTTCAAATCATTTGAATTGTTCTTTTCTCTTATTTCTAAACTCTTTAAATAGTACTCTAAAGCTTTAGGGCTAT
>CAJXHW010000211.1 GCA_913054565.1 uncultured Kordia sp.
TTTGGTTTATAAAAGTTAGGAGGGAAGCTATTTATTTGCCTCCATAATTCAAACCAAATAGGAACATTATCTAATAACGCTAGTGTTTTTGCTCCAGATCCTACACGAATTGCTTCTGGCCACTTAGCATCATTACTGTCAGGTATTAACAATACACGGTATTTTCCATTATCACTAATAAAATTCTCTATAGCAACAATTTTTGCACCATAAGTACCATAGGAAACATTAGGCCAACCACTAAAAACTATTGCTGGCCAACCATCAAATTGTACACGAACGTTTTCGTTAATATGAATTAGTGGTAAATCTATTGGACGGATATACATTTCAACAGCCAAATCATAATTTGAAGGCATGATGTTTACAAGCTGTTCACCTTCTTTAAATGTTTCGCCAATACCAGATTTTAGAGCTTTATTGATATAACCATCTTGCGGAGCAGTAACAAATAATAAGCTATTACGCTTTTTATAATTAGCAAGATTATTTTCCAATTTAGAGACTTCAGCTTCGGTATCATAACCACTAGACTGTGCCGTAAAGAGGTCACTTTGTGCTTTTGCTAATTTGTCGTTATAAGTTGTATTAATTGTAGAAATATAAAGTTCAGAGTTTATGACGTCATTTTTAGCACTCAAATATTTATTCTGTTGCGATGTTACCTTTGCGTTTACTTCCTGTAGTTTTGATTTTTTTTCTTCAACATCTTTTACTGCTTTTAACCCTTCTTTTTGAAGTGATACAGTACGCTCATATTGAGTTTTTAAAATAGTAGATTTTACCTTATTTGCTTCAAGATCAATACTGTCTGTTTTAACTTTTAAATGTGCTTGTAACAACTTGTTTTTAGCTTGTTCTAACTTTAATACGCGCTCTTGTTGCAGCGCAGAAATTTGGTTTTTTAGTGCAATGACTTTATTTTTATAAGCTTCAACTGATGATGATTTAGAGGTTATTTGATTGTTTGTTCTCTCTGTTAACTTTTCATCAAAATAGTTGCTTTTAATTTCAGAAATTCGAATAATAGTGTCGCCTTTTTTTACAAAATCACCTTCTTGTACAAACCATTCTTCAATACGTCCCGGAATTTGTGATTGTAGTGTTTGAGGCCGTTGATTAGGTTTTAAAGTTGTTACACTTCCGCTACTAGATATGTTTTGTGTCCAAGGTAGAAATAGAATAATTAATATTATCATAGAAAACGCTAGCAGGAATTTTTTAAATCGCTTATGGTATTCTTTAGAAAATATTTCTTGCCCTGATTTAAAAGATTTGACATCTATAAATTCAGAAATCTTATTGTTAGAGATGTTTAACATATCTTATATTTAATTGATTATTTGTCCGTTTTTAAGAACAATATGCTTATTACATTTTTGTTTCCAAGTTTCATTATTACTAACAACAATTAAGCTCCAAGGCTGTGAAGCATTAGTTAAATAATTAATGACTTTTGTAGCCTCAACTTTATTAAAATGATTTAAAGGATTTTCAAGAATTAATAGTTTAGGTTGTTTTATGATTGCCCTAGCTAAAATTATTTTTTTAGTAATGGTACTAGCAATTTGTTTTCCTTCAGGTTTTAAAACAGTATTTAAGCCCTTAGGTTGTTGTTTTAAAAACTCGGTTAGGCCAATGCTTTCAAATGTGGTATAAATGGCTTGATCTGTAACTGATTCATTTCCAAAAGTCACATTTTCCCTAATAGTGCCTTCAAAAGGACTTTCTTCTGAAAGGGATAGTCCTAAATTAGCACGGTATTCATTAATAAGAAGGCTTTTAATTGATAGGTTATTGACAAAAATATTTCCTGATGTTGGATAAATGACTCCTGAAATGAGTTGTAATAAACTGGATTTACCCGCGCCACTTTCACCATTAATTAAAATTCTATCACCTGGATTTATAGTTAACGATACGGCATTTAAAATAGGGGAGTTCTTATTGTTTATTTTATAAGTAACATCAGCAACTTCTATTGTTAAATCAGTGTTGTTTTTAATCAATTCTCCGGTTTGATTTTCAATTGGCTTGTCAATTATTTGTCCTAATTTCTCTATTGAAGTCAGTACATCATAAAACGACTCTAAACCTAATATGAGTTTTTCAACAGAGTTTATGACTAAAATTATAATGATTTCTGCTGCAACAAATTGGCCTATATTCATACGTTGGTCCAATACTAAAAAACCACCAATTAATAATAATCCTGCTGTGATTAATACTTTAAATCCAATCATTTGTATGAATTGTAGCATTAATATTTTAAAATGATTTTCTCTTGATTTTAGATAATCATCAACTAAAACATCTGTCTTTTTTAACGCTAAATTTGTTTTACCAGATAGTTTAAAACTAATGACTACTCTTGATATTTCTTGTAACCAATGGGCTACCTTATATTTGTTTTTAGACTCTATAAGGCTGGTATCCAGTCCTTTTTGAGCAGTGTATTTAAAAACTGTATATATTAAAAACAAAAGAATAAACCCAAATACAATAAAGAATGGATGGTAAAAAGACAGTAATATTAAGGCAAATACTATTTGTAAAAATGCAGATGGGACATCTATTAATATTTTAGATAAGCCTTTTTGAATGGTTAAGGTATCAAAAAAACGATTGGCCAATTCTGGAAGGTAATAATTACGTAATTCACTCATTCTAATTTTCGGGAAACGAAAACTTAATTCTAATGATGCTCTTGTAAAAATGCGTTGTTGTATGGTTTCAATTATTCGCATTTGCATTAACTTCAATATTCCAGAGAATGCTACACCAACGGTAACTAATATGATTAAAACTATCCAAGATGCGGATATTTGCGCCCCTTGTAATAGATTGATTATTGCTTGGATACCTAATGGTAAAGATAAGGCCACTAATCCTTCAAATATAGCATAAAAGGAGACTTGAAGAATGTCTTTTCGTTCTAAATTTATTAAACCTAAGAACCGTTGCCAAGGCGATAAAATATTATTTTTCATTCAATAGTGCTTTAAATGCCAAATCTGTAAAAAAAACAGTTGGTGTATTATTTGAATTACAATTTGTAATTGATTTAAAATGAGTTTTAATAAAGTGTTGGTGTAGCGCACCTTCAATTATGGTGCTAGCAAGACTTAAATTGAAATCGTAGGTAGTATTATATGCTAAAATTATTTCTGAAAAGCGTTGCACAACGCGCTTATAGGATATAAAACATCCTTCTTTATTTTCTGCATCTACATTTTTTGTGAGGTAAGATTTTGAATTCTCATTGATTACTATTTGATTGAGTATAACCTCGTTAATGTGACTGTAATTTGTGTCTTTTTTAGTAGTTCTTGTAACTATTTCAATTGCTTTTTTTAACTTCTCATCATTATTACTAATGCTATATGTTTCTATGACCAATTGACATTCAATCCAGCTCCAATACCATGATGTAAGGTAAACAAGTAATTTATGTTTGCTTTCAAAATAACGATATATAGAACTTTCGTTTGAATTTATAAGCTTCCCTAACTTCTTAAAGTTGAAGTTTTCAAAACCTACTTCCTCAATTAAAAGAATACTATTTTCTATGATTTTCTTACCTAATGCAGACGACTCAGGGTCCTTAAGGTATATCCCTTGAGGTATCTCTATTTTAAAATTTGATAGTAAATTTTTCATAATTAAAATTATATTACGCAAATATAATAGTAATACTATCATGATAAAAAATAGTTTTTGTTAAGAATTACTTAAAAAACTATTTAAATAAGGAAGAACCCTCTACAAATGGTAATGAGACTTTTTGCATTTAGAACGTTTTCTAGTAACACGCTCTGTTTGTCTTATTACAACAAAATATAATTTAAATCATAACTATGTACTTTTATTCTCATTTTATTTTTATGAAAAAAACAGTATCATCTTACTTTAATTTCTCATCATATTTGGGGTAGGTGTATTACCATGAGCTATACTGGGCTTTAACATGGAGTATCTATGAATTCCTAAGCTAGGACATTGCTTTGCACCTCTCTCTTTTGAATCTTCATGCGTTATGCTATGCATCTCACTTTCTTTTTACTAATACTTCTTTAGTTTTGAAGGTAATTACTATTAATATTTTAGAAGCTAGTAGTTTGGTTTTTAAAAGATTAAGGTTGATAAAGACTATATAGAAGTAGGGAAGTTTATTATTATTGTAATACCACTTATTAAAATACTAAATAACAGTACGTTGAATCTTGTTTTTGCTTTTTGCTGAGATAATACTGTGGCATTAAACCCCATGCATGATATTGTTACCAAAAAGAGTTGTATCATTCCAATTAT
>CAJXHW010000212.1 GCA_913054565.1 uncultured Kordia sp.
GTTTAATTGTTGCCCATAAAAAGTATTAAAAGAGAGTAGGGCTATATATATTAAAATTAATTTTTTCATTTGTTTTTTATTTTTAATTTAAACTCTTCTCTCCAGCTATATAGCACAGGCACAATAAAATAAGAGGTAATATCTATTACCATACCTCCAAAAATAGGTATGGCCATAGGAATCATAATATCACTACCTTTCCCTGTAGATGTTAATACAGGTAATAATGCTAAAATTGTTGTTACTGTTGTCATTAAACAAGGTCTAATACGTTTTTCCGCAGCATGTCTTGCTGCTGTTCTGATACTTTTTTTATCTGTTGGTTTTTCACTATTAAATGACTGTGTTAAATAGGTAGCCATTACGACGCCATCATCTGTAGCAATACCAAATAGTGCAATAAAACCAACCCATACTGCAACACTTAAATTAATAGTTTTCATATTAAATAGCTCTCGCATATTCTCACCAAACATGTTGAAGTTGAAAAACCAATCCTGACCATACAACCAAAGCATAATAAAACCACCAGCAAAGGCTACGGTAATTCCTGTGAATACCATTAGTGATGTGCTAACAGATTTAAATTGGAAATACAATATCAAAAAGATAATTGCTAATGCTAATGGCACTACAACAGTTAAGGTTTTTTCTGCTCTTAATTGATTTTCATAGGTTCCTGTAAATTGATATGTTATTCCCTTAGGAACTATAAGCTTACCAGCAGCTATCTTTTCCTTAAATAATGCTTGTGCGTTTTCAACAACATCAACTTCTGCAAAACCATCTAATTTATCAAACAGTACATAGCCCACCAGAAACGTATCTTCACCTTTAATTACTTGCGGACCTTGTTCATAACGTATTGTGGCCAAATCATTTAGAGGTACAGGACTTCCTTTTACAACAGGAATATAGATGTTTCCTAAATCTGTTGGGGTAGCACGCAATTCTCTTGGGTAACGTACTCTAACGGTATAACGTTCACGGCCTTCAACGGTTTGTGTTAACGCCATACCACCTAAAGCAACTTTAAGCACGTTTTGAACATTATCTATTGATATTCCATAACGTGCTATTTTTTCTCTATTAATATCAATTAGCAAGTAAGGTTTTCCTATAATTCTGTCAGCAAATACGGCTTCAGTTTTAACACCTTCTGCTTGCTTTAATATGGCTTCTAATTGTAATCCAAATCCCTCTATTTGTTTTAGGTTTTGCCCTTTAACTTTTATCCCCATTGGTGCACGCATTCCAGTTTGAAGCATGACTAATCTCGTTTCAATAGGCTGCAATTTAGGTGCAGATGTAACACCTGGTAATTTTGTAACTCTTACAATTTCATTCCAAATATCATCAGGGTTCTTAATATCTGGTCGCCAATTTCTGTAGAACTCACCATCTTCATCCTCAATTAATTGTAATTTATCTACAATACTTAAAACAGTGCTTTCTGAATTGTTTGGGTTTTCAATGAATGTCCCATTTTTTAATTCAAAGGCACCTTTGTCGTTTATTTTATAGCGTTGTTTTTTGCCATTAGCATTGCGCATATACTCAGACTTATACTGTATAATATTTTCATACATAGATAGCGGAGCAGGGTCTAAGGCAGATTCAGTTCTACCAGCTTTACCAACTACGGTTTCTATCTCAGGAATTGTAGCTACAGCCATATCCAATTGTTGGAGTACTCTTTTATTTTCTTCTACACCAGAGTGGGGGAGTGACGTAGGCATTAAAAGAAATGATCCTTCATTTAGCGATGGCATAAATTCTTTACCAGTATTATTCATTATCCAAGCACCAGATATCACTACTGTTGCAGGAATTATTAAGAATAAAAGTTTGTTCTCTAAGGCCCACTTTAAAATTTGACTATAAAACTTCCTTAAAAGAGAAAATATACTAAGAAATCCGAAACAAATAATAGTAACAAAAATCAAATTTATGGCAATACTTCTCTGACTCCCTAGAGGTCTCCAATGTTCAGCAAGTAGTATTACTATTGCCATTGATGACATTATAATGTTAATAAGATTTACTCTTTTATTTCCTAGTCTGTTTTTTAAACTCAATACACCTGTTAGCCCAAATCCAATTAAAATAGTACCAAGCCAATAGCCTGAAAACAATGCGATAAGTCCTCCTATTATAAGCAGGATATTTATAATATATCTAAACGATTTTTTTAATGTTGATTTTTTAAATATATATGCAGCAAATGGGGGGATTAAAAACAAAGCAATTACTAATGATGCTGATAAGGCCATTGTTTTTGTAAAGGCTAAAGGTCTGAATAATTTTCCTTCAGCACCTATCATTGTAAATACAGGAACAAAACTTATGATTGTTGTTAATACAGCTGTAATAATAGCTCCTGATACTTCAGTAGTAGCGTTATAGACAACTTCATTTATAGTGTATGCAGTTCCATTTTCACGAATACGCAGTTTTTGGTCATCCAAATGTCGAATCATATTTTCCGCAAGTATGACACCTACATCAACCATGGTTCCAATTGCAATAGCAATTCCAGAGAGGGCGACAATATTTGCATCAACATTAAATAATTTCATGGCAACAAAAACCATCAATACTGCAACGGGGAGTAAACTAGAGATAAGTATTGAAGCTCTTAAATTGTAAACCATAACAATGATCACTAAAATAGTAATTAATATTTCTAGTGTTAATGCTTCGTTTAATGTATCAAGTGTTTCTACAATAAGATCTGTACGATCATAAAAAGGAACAACAGTAAGTTGTGAGGTTCTGCCATCAGCGAGTATTTTTGATGGTAAACCTGTACTTAATTCATTAATTTTATCTTTAACATTATTAATAACCTCCATTGGGTTTGCACCATACCGTGCAACAATTACGCCTCCAACAACTTCAGCACCTTCTTTATCTAAGATACCTCTGCGTGTTGCAGGACCTAAAACTACTTTTCCAATATCTTTAATTCTAATTGAAGTATAATTTTTTGAAGTCACTACAGCATTTTCTATATCTTCAATAGATTTTATGTATCCTAATCCTCTAACTAAATATTCTGCCTGATTAATTTCTAAAGTCTGTGCACCAATATCCTTATTAGTCTCTTTTACAGCTTTTACAACTTGATTTAACCCTATTTTATATTGACGCATCAATTCTGGGTTTATATCTACTTGATATTCTTGAACATAACCACCAATAGATGCTACTTCAGAAACACCACTTGCAGAAGATAACGCATATTTTACATAATAATCTTGAATACTCCTTAGTTCATGTAAATCCCATCCTCCAGTGACGTTTCCATTTTCATCTCGACCTTCGAGTGTATACCAATATATTTGTCCTAATCCTGTAGCATCAGGACCTAAAGCTGGGTTAACACCTTCTGGTAATAATCCACTTGGTAATGAGTTTAGTTTTTCAAGAATTCTGCTTCGGCTCCAATAGAACTCAACATCTTCTTCAAAAATGATATAAATGCTTGAAAACCCAAGCATAGAAGAACTACGAATTGTTTTTACCCCTGGAATCCCCAATAACGAAGTCGTTAAAGGATAGGTGATTTGGTCCTCAATATCTTGAGGTGAACGACCATCCCATTTAGTGAACACTATTTGCTGATTTTCTCCAATATCAGGAATAGCATCAACAGCTACAGGGTTATTTGGCAAGAAACCCGTATCCCAATTAAAAGGTGCGTTTATAGTTCCCCATCCAACAAAAAGGATTAGTATTAAAACTGCTACAAGTTTATTTTCTATTAGAAATTTTATGCTTTTATTTAGCATGATTATTAATTTTAAACAAGTTAGACATTGATGTTTATAAAACATTGAATACAAGAAATTATCCTAATGATATAGATCACTGGATAAAAGAGTCTATTGTTTAAATATTAAATTAAATATGATTCATCAAGCTTGAATATTTGCCTGACAAGAGGGGGAGGTGGGGATTCTGAAAATGAGGCTTTAGCTTCATCAAATCCTTTAAAAAGGTTTAGATAAGAATAAGTAAGTGAGGTAATAAAAACTTGTTGATCTAAGGAGAATTGATCGAAAGAAGTT
This sequence comes from uncultured Kordia sp., assembly GCA_913054565.1. GTDB lineage: Bacteria > Bacteroidota > Bacteroidia > Flavobacteriales > Flavobacteriaceae. The sequence continues at coordinate 4,074 of CAJXHW010000212.1, forward strand.
TTTAATTCGTCTTGACCATCAATGACTAATTGTTTATCGTCACAACAGCTTTTCTTGCTAATAGAACACCCTTCTGTAGATGGTTTTTCCATTTTCATTCCGCAAGATTTAGCCTTTTTAAATATAGCTGTATCTACTAAAGTATCTCCACAATAATGCATATCAACAGTAAATGACACTGTAGAAAATAACACTACAAGAGCCATTAAAAACGATGCTATTTTATGGAATAT